>JAHEIK010000051.1 GCA_024639415.1 Planctomycetota bacterium | reverse complement strand
GGGGTCGGGCCCGTGATGGCGCTCAGCCTGCTTTCGGGCTTCCGGCCGAAGGAGTTCCGCGCGGCGGTGGCAGGCGGCGACGTACGTGCGCTGACACGCGTCAAGGGCGTGGGCAAGAAGACGGCCGAGCGCATCGTCGTCGAGTTGCGCGACGTCTGGCAGGACGAGGTGGGAGCGCCGGGAGGCGAAGGCGCGCCGGACGCGTCGGGACCGGTCGAGGATGCGATTCGCGCCCTGCAGTCCCTGGGCCTCGATGCCCTCGAGGCGCGCAAGCGCGTGATGAAGCACGCGGGCTCCGACCCCGCCACGGCCGACGCCTCCGAACTCATCCGCAAGGCGTTGATGGGGTGACGGCGGGTACGGCTACGGGATCGATGACCGGCCCATGCCCAATCGCGATCGACGGCGGACGCCAACGGCATTCGCCCGCGCACGGTCGTCGGGGCGTGGCCTCACAAGGAGGCGAGGCCGGGGCGTGGTCTTCCACGCGAGGCCGATGACGACGCCGTGAGGCCGCGCAACCGGCGGCCGTCCGTCCCGACCTAGCTCAAGCGCTATTTGCGCTTGAGCGCCAAACCCATACCTTCCAGTTTGCGGCGGACCTCGTTGAGGGAGGTCTGACCGAAGTTCTTCGACGCCAGCAGCGCGGCCTCGGAGTGCTGGATGAGGTCGCCGACCGTGCGGATCTCGAGGTTGTCCATGCAGCGGCGTGCGCGGATGGACAGGTCGAGTTGCTCGATCGGCACCTCGAGCGGATCCGTGGAGGCGCCACCCAGCGGGGCGCTCGTGGGAGGCGGCATGCCGGTCGTCGCGAGGTTGGTCTCGGGCGCGGGCGCGCCGAAGAGGGCGTTGAGCTGTGCTTCGGCCTGCTGGCGCGGCGCGGCGTAGAGCGGCGCATCGTCCTGCTGGCTCATGCCAAGGCGCAGGCCCTTCTGGGCCAGGATGTCCTTGATCTCCTGCAGGGAGGTCTCGCCGAAGTTCTTGTACGCGAGCAGCTCCGGCTCGGACTTGCGCACGAGGTCACCCAGCGTCGCGATGTTCATCTTGGCCAGGCAGTTGCGTGAGCGGACCGAGAGCTCGAACTCGGTGATCGGCGTGCGGAGCACCTGTGCGCGACGATCCTCGCGACGCTCGTGATCCTCGTCGTAGTACATGTTCTGCGACGCGACCACGTCCTTGAGGCCGATGCGCGCCCTGACGTTCGACGGGTCGGCGTCGAGCACGCGGCGGTAGCAGGTCTCTGCCTCGGCGAAGCGGTCGTGATCTTCGTAGAGCAATGCGAGGTTCTGCAGCGCGTTGGCGTGCGTCGGGTTGAGCTGGATGCAGCGCCCGTAGAGCTCCATGGCCCGGTCGTCCTGGCCCTGCGTGTCGAGGCGATGGGCGAGGCGGAACATCGCGCGTGCGTGCGTGGGGTCCTTCTCGATGGCCTCTTCGTACTTCTGCCGTGCCTCGTCGTACTCGCCGTCCGACTCCAGGGCGATGCCTTCCGAGTAGAGCGCGTCGGCGCCGTCGGGCAACTTGGCGGCGGCCTTCTGTGCCATCGCGGTGTCGCCGGAGAGCGCGGCGGCCGTGGCGAGGTTCGTGAGGAAGTGCGTGCCTTCCATGTCGGTGCCGACGAGGCCGATGAACGACGCAGCGGCCGTCGACGGATCGCCGGTCTCGAGTGCGGCCAGGCCGCGCAGCAGCACGCCCTGCGTCGTCTGCTCGTCACCGATGCACTCGATCGCCTCTTCGGGACGGCTCAGCAAGTACAGCATCGTCGCACGACGCAGCCCGTCCGGGGCGTCGCGCAGCGCGTCCTCAACGGCGCTCCGGTACTCGGAGGAATCGTGAACGGCGGCCTTCGCATCGCGAAGGCTGTCGGCGTTGAAGGACATGGCGTCGAGGAAGTGGGACGCATCCAGGGCGCTGGTGCTCGAGGGCATCGACGGCTCCATTGGGCGGATCGGCGGCGGAACCCCGGATAATACGCCCACCGCCCCCAGGACAAAGCCCGTGCAGGGGGATCCGGGCTTGCCCCAATCCCACCCCTGCGGGGTCAGACCCGTTTCACCGGCGTTCGCTGCGCCAATCCCGGTGAACTGGGTCAGACCCCCGGGGGGTGGGGTTGGCGGGCGGAGCAGATCGGGTGTGGGGGTGCGGATCGGCTGCCAGCAGCCGATCCAATGGGGGGAGGCGGGCCCTACAGTTGATCCTCGCGGCCCCCCCAAGGAGTGCCCATGGACCAGTTCGTGATCGAAGGCGGCGTGCCCCTGCACGGGGACGTGCGCGTCTCAGGCGCCAAGAACGCCGCCCTGCCGATGCTCGCCGCCTCGATCCTCGCCGAAGGGCCCTGCCGCTTCGAGGGCATGCCCGACCTGCGCGACATCCGCACCATGCTCGAGATCCTCGGTGAGCTGGGCGTCCAAGCGGCGCGCCAGCAGGACGGCTCCATCGTCACCGAGGTGGTGGATCCCAGCCGGGTCCGGGCGCCCTACGAGCTGGTCAAGACCATGCGCGCATCGATCTGCGTGCTCGGCCCGCTGCTGGGGCGCCGGCGCCGCGCCGAGGTGAGCTTCCCCGGCGGCTGCGTCATCGGCCCGCGCCCCGTGGACCTCCATCTCACCGGCCTGGAGGCCCTCGGCGTGCGCGTCGACGTCGGCGGCGGGTACATCGCCGCCGATGGCGAGGATCTACGCGGCGGGGGTGAGCTCTACCTCGGCGGCCCCTTCGGCCCAACCGTGACGGGTACGGCCAACGTGCTCAGCGCCGCCGTGCTGGCGCCCGGTACGACCGTGATCCAGAGCGCCGCCTGCGAGCCCGAGGTCGTCGACCTCGCCCACTTCCTCGTCGCCATGGGCGCGCGGATCGACGGCATCGGCAGCCCGACGCTCGTCGTGCGTGGCGTGGAGCGCCTGCAAGGCACGACGTGGCGGGTGATTCCCGATCGCATCGAGGCCGGCACCCTGCTCTGCGCCGGCGCCCTCACGCGTGGCGACGTCACGGTCCGGGGCTGCGATCCAGGCGCAATGACGGCTCCCCTGGCGCTCCTCGAGCGTATGGGGGTGGACGTCGAGCGCGTGGACGAGGACGGACTCCGGGTCCGCGCGGGCGCCCGTCCGCGTCCAGCCGACGTCGTCACGCTGCCCTATCCCGGCTTCCCCACGGACCTCCAGGCCCAGTTCATGGCCCTGCTCTGCGTCGCAGACGGCAACTCCTTCGTGACCGAGAAGATCTACCCCGAGCGCTTCATCCACATCGCCGAGTTGCAGCGGATGGGGGCCCGCATTCGCAAGGAGGGGCCGACGGCCATCGTGCAGGGCGTGGAGCGGCTCTCCGGTGCCCCCGTCATGGCGTCGGACCTGCGGGCCTCGGCCGCCCTGGTGATCGCGGGGCTCGCGGCCGAGGGCACGACGACGGTGGAGCGCGTCTACCACATCGACCGCGGCTACGAGCGCATCGAGGAGAAGTTGGGCGCCCTGGGAGCCCGCATCGAGCGCCGCAACCCCGCTCGCGAGGCCGTCGGGGCGGGCTGAGCGTCCGCGTCCAGCGCCCGTCCGCGCTGAGAGCAAGCGGCAGCGGCTGGGCCCCAGCAGGGGACCGGCCCTCTTGGCCGCAGACGGCGCAAGTCTCCGCAATCCTTCCAGCCCGCGCTCCGGATGGTGTTCAATGCCCCGTTCGGCTTGCCGACGGCCCCAGGTCGTCGCTGGGCCCCTGCCGCATCCACGTTCCTGCCCCTGGACCATCCACGCGTGTTCGAAGCTCTCGCCCAACGCTTCTCGAAGATCTTCTCCGGCCTCGGCCGGGATGGTCGCCTTACCGAGAAGAACATCGAGGAGGGCATCCGCGAGGTCCGCAAGGCGCTGCTCGAGGCGGACGTAAGCCTCCAGGTGGTGCGCACCTTCGTGGAGCGCGTGCGCGAGAAAGCGATCGGCATCGAGGCCATCGCCGGGATCAAGCCGCACCAGCAGTTCGTCAAGGTCGTCGAGGACGAGATCACGGCGCTGCTTGGCGGCGAGGAAGCGCGCATCGCGTGGAACGACCGCGGCCCGACCGTGATCATGATGGTCGGTCTGCAGGGCTCGGGCAAGACGACCACCACGGCCAAGCTCGCGCGCTTGCTGAAGAAGCGCGAGGGCAAGTCGCCGCTGCTGGTCGCAGCCGACGTGCAGCGGCCGGCCGCCATCGAGCAGCTGAAGGTGCTCGGTCGTCAGGTGGACGTGCCTGTCTACGCCGAGGAAGGTGGCCGACCCCCGAAGATCTGCCGTCGCGGCATCAAGAAGGCCGTCGAGCTCGGGTGCGACGTCGTCATCCTCGACACCGCCGGTCGTCTGCACATCGACGACCAGCTCATGGACGAGCTCGAAGACATTCGCGACAAGGTCGATCCGCAGGAGATCTGGCTCGTCGTCGACGCCATGCTCGGTCAGGACGCCGTCACGAGCGCGGCGGAGTTCGATCAGCGCCTCAACGTCTCGGGTGTGATCCTCACGAAGACCGACGGCGATGCACGCGGTGGCGCCGCCCTCGCCGTGCGCGAGGTCACAGGCAAGCCGATCCGCTACGCGGGTGTCGGCGAGAAGATCGACCAGATCGAGAAGTTCGTCCCCGAGCGCATGGCCCAGCGCATCCTCGGCATGGGCGACATCACCAGTCTCGTGGAGCAGGCCCAGGAGGTCGTCGACCAGGAGCAGGCGCAGGAGGCCGCTGAGCGCCTCTTCATGGCGCGCTTCACCCTCGACGACATGAAGGAGCAGTTCCAGAGCCTCATGAAGATGGGCAGTATGCGCGACATCATCGCCAAGCTGCCCGGCGCCGCCGGCATGTCCGAAGATCAGATGCGGCAGATGCCGCAGAACGACGACATGAAGCGCATGGTGGCCGTGATCCAGTCGATGACGCCCGCAGAGCGCGTCGAGCCCGGCACGATCCACATGCAGCGGCGACACCGTATCGCTCGCGGATCCGGAACCTCCGTCAACGCGGTGGGCGAGGTCATCAAGGCCCACCGCGAGATGAACAAGCAGGTCAAGCAACTCAAGAGCCAGGGAGTCATGGGTCGCATGGCTGACAAGGCTCTCACCCGGAAGAAAGCCAAGCGCTTGAAGAAAGCCAAGCGCGAGGGCACCAACATCAAGAAGTGGTTCACTCGGTGACGGCTGCCCAAGGCGCCCGTCAGTGAGCCACCAGAGTAGGAACAGCACATGGCAACCGTGATCCGCCTGTCCCGCCAGGGACGCAAGAACCGCCCGCACTACCGTGTCGGCGTCTTTGACCGCCGCACCCGTCGCGACGGCCCGCCCATCGAGCATCTTGGTCACTACGACCCGCTCGTCGAGGACAACGACCAGAAGGTCACGCTCGACGAAGAGCGCGTCCGCTACTGGCTCAGCGTCGGCGCCGATGTCTCGGAGACGGTGCGCAGCTTCCTGAAGCGCCGTGGGATCGAGATCCCGACGGGCAACCGGAAGAAGAAGAAGAAGAAGGCCGAGTAGCTGGTTCCAGCAGCTCGCTCTACTTCGTTCGCGCAATCCCGTTCCCTCGCGAGACAACTCCATGGCAGCCAAAGGCAAGAAGCCCTCGATCGCCGAGGTGCTGAACCTGCTCGAGAAGCAGTTCGGTCCGCCGCCGTCCTCCGCCCGGGACGAGGATCCGCTCCTCGACCACCTGCTCGTGGCGGTCATGACGACCTATACCGACCTGGAGGGAGCCCGGGCGATCGTCCGTGGCATCTCCGAGCGCTTCCTCGACTTCAATGAAGCCCGCGTGAGCCCCCTCTACCAACTGGAGGCGATCCTCGCCCCGTACGTGGAGAAGGAGCAGCATCGGCAGGCCGCGTGGCATCTGCGGATGGGCATGCAGGACGTCTACGAGGGTTCGCACGGTCTCGACCTGGAGCCGATTCGGGATGCGACCCCCGAAGAGCAGCGCACATTCATCAAGCACCTGCCGAACATCCCCGGCGGAGCCGCGGCGCTCGTCTTCCAGATCGCGATCGGTGACAAGCAGCTTGCCTACGGCCCGCTGGAGGAGCACCTCCTCAAGCGGCTTGGCATGCAGCCGCGCAGCACGACCCGCCAGCGCGTCCGCGCGGCTCTCGAGAAGAAGGTCAAGCCCGCGGATCGGCGTCGTTTCGCCTGGCTTCTCGGCCACGGCGCGAACCTGTTCGAGAAGGACTTCGATCCGAAGCACCCCTTCTGCAAGCTCCTCGTCAGCGTGAATGCCCGCGAGCTCGTCGTGCGTGAGCAGGAGCGCAAGCGCGAGGAAGCCCGCCGCATCGCGGAGGAGAAGAAGCGCAAGATCGAAGAGGAGCGCCAGCGCAAGGCCGAGGAGCGCGAGCGCATCAAGCAGGAGCGGGAGGCAGCCAAGCGCCGCCGCCAGGAAGAGATCCAGCGCAAGAAGGCCGCGGCCATCGCGCAGAAGAAGGCCGACGCTGCGAAGAAGAAGGCGGCCGCGGCCAAGAAGAAGGCTGCTGCCGTCGCGAAGAAGAAGGCTGCCGCCGTGAAGAAGAAGGCTGCGGCCAAGAAGAAGGCTGCCGCCGCGAAGAAGAAGGCCGCCGCCGCCAAGAAGAAGGCAGCGAAGAAGAAGGCAGCCAAGAAGAAGGCCGTCGCCAAGGCCAAGAAGAAGGCCGTCAAGAAGAAGGCCGTCAAGAAGAAGGCGGCCAAGAAGAAGGCCGTCAAGAAGAAGGCTGCGAAGAAGAAGGCCGCGAAGAAGAAGACAGCCAAGAAGAGGCCCGCGAAGAAGAAGGCAGCCAAGAAGAAGGCAGCCAAGAAGAAGGCCGCGAAGAAGAAGGCGGCGCGTCGCAGGAAGCGCTGACGTGCCGTGGCCGCTGGTGCTCGCGAGCAGGAGCCCCCGCAGGCGGGCCATGCTGTCCGACGCCGGGATCCACTTCGAGGTACACGACTACCCGGACGTAGACGAGACGCCGGCAGCCGGCCTGACCGCGCCGCACGACGTCGTGAGGGAGCTGGCAGAGCGCAAGGCGCGCGCAGCGGCGCTGCGAACGCCCCATGTCGTCGTGCTGGCGGCGGACACGCTCGTCTTCCTGGACGGTGCCATCCTCGGCAAGCCGCACGATGCAGCGGAAGCGCGCATCATGCTGCGTGAGCTTGCCGGCCGCGAGCACGAGGTCGCCACGGGCGTCGCGGTTGCGGGGCCGGATGACGAGGCGCGGATCCGCGTGGTGAGCGGGGCGGACAGCACGCGCATCGCCTTCCGCGACCTGACGGACGATGAGATCGCAGCGTACGTCGCCTCCGGAGAGCCGCTCGACAAGGCCGGTGCGTACGCCCTTCAGGGGGGAGCACGCCGCTTCGTGACCTCGATCGACGGCGCAGAGGACACCGTCATCGGGCTGCCGCTGCATCTCGTCCAGCGCTTGTTGGCGGATTGGTAGGGTCCGAGCAGACCTCAGGGAGGCCCCCCTGGAAAGCCGATAGGGACGACGGAGTTCTCCTGCATGCGCAAGTCAACAGCCATCACCATGGCCATCGTGCTCTTTGCCCTCGTCGGGATGATGGTCGCCGCCGATCTCGCTCTCAAGCCGATGCAGCACGTGCTGAAGGTCGGTAGGGAGCTCACAGCCGCCCTCGATGCCCGCAGTGACATCCGCGAGGGCACCAAGGTGGTCACCGTGGCGCGGGTGCCCCAGGAGCGCCACCTGGCGAAGGACGGCTGGGGGCTTGTCGTGCAGCTGGAACCCAGCGATCTGGTCCTCAAGCGCAAGGGACGGCTCAACAAGCTGGCCCTGCGGGTCGGGGATCTGGCCCGCCGTCTCTACGGCCAGGGTCGCGGCAAGCCGCTCGAGTGGGTGGAGATCCAGATGCAGCTTGCGGAGGGGGTCGAGAAGCGCACCCTGCTCGGCGTGGACGACATGGGCCGGCTGACCGCACCTTCGCCGGCCCTGCCCGCCAAATTTCCGTAGCTCGGGAGAACCTGCCCGCCTGTGCTTGCTGGCCGCCCCCTCGGCGGTACCCTCATCCGTTCGGCCCAGGAAATCAAGGTGTTCCATGAAGGACGGTATCCACCCCAAGTACCACCCCGTCGTGTTCGTCGACGCCGGCGCAAGCGCCGAGTTCGTCACACGCTCCACCATGCGGAGCAAGGAAACACGCGATATCGACGGTGTTGAGCACTTTGTCATCCGGCTGGACGTCTCGTCCGCCTCGCACCCGTTCTTCACGGGCAAGCAGCGCTTCGTCGACGCCGCAGGGCGTATCGACAAGTTCCGCAGCAAGTACGGCAGCAACTACGGCCGCCGCTCGAAGAAGAAGGACGCGGACGCCGCCCCGGAAGCCCCTGCGGCTTCAAGCGCGCCCGCTCCGGAAGGGGCCGCCCCGGAGGGGGCCGACGCCTGATCGCCTCCGGCCTGGAGGCTGAACGATGCTGACGGAACGATGCTGACGGAACAACTGCACGCGCGCTTGGAAGAACTCTCCGAGCAGGCGAGCGACCTCGAGGGCCGGCTGCAGACGCCGGAAGTCGCCTCGGATCACGTCGAGTATGCGCGCCTCAATCGCGAGCTCAGCGGGCTGCGCAAGACGGTAGACATCTTCGATGCCTACAAGCAGGCGCACGCCGAGATCGACGAGGCGAAGAAGATCCTCGCCGACGGTGGCAGCGACGATGAGATGCGCGAGCTGGCCGAGATGCAGCTCGAGGAGGCCACCGCCACGGCGGAGGCCAAGGCCGAGGAAGTCCGGCGCTCGCTCGTCTCCGAGGACCCCGACGACCTGCGCGACGCCATCGTCGAGATTCGTGCGGGGGCGGGCGGTGACGAGGCCGCGCTCTTCGCCGGCGATCTCGTGCGCATGTACAAGCTCTTCGCCGGCCGCCAGGGCTGGAAGCTCGAGGTCATGGACGGCAATGGGTCGGAGCAGGGCGGCTACAAGGAGATCTCCTTCGCCTTGCGAGGCAAGGGCGCCTTCGGCGGCATGCGCTTCGAGTCGGGCGTCCACCGCGTCCAGCGCGTGCCCAAGACCGAGACGCAGGGCCGCATCCACACGTCCACGGCGTCGGTTGCGGTGCTGCCCGAGGCCGAGGAGGTCGACATCGACTTCGACGAGCGCGACGTCGAGATGGAGGCGATGCGCGCGGGCGGCCCCGGCGGCCAGAATGTCAACAAGACCTCCTCCGCCGTCCGCCTCACGCACGTGCCCACGGGCATCGCCGTGAAGTGCCAGGCGGATCCCTCCCAGCACAAGAACCGGGCCACCGCCATGCGCCTGCTCAAGGCCAAGCTCTTCGAGATGGAGCGCGCCAAGCTGGCCAAGGAACGCTCGGACGCCCGCTCCAGCCAGATCGGCACCGGCGATCGCTCCGAGAAGATCCGCACCTACAACTTCAAGGAGAGCCGGGTCACGGACCATCGCATCCGGCTCACCGTCCACAACCTGCCCGAGGTCCTCGACGGGGTCCTCGACGCCGTGCTCGAGGCGCTCAAGCAGGAGGAAATCAAGAAGCGCCTGGAAGCTCTTTAAGCGACGCCGCGCGATCTACTCGCGCACCGCGCCCCAACTCGGCTGCGCCGGGCGATGCTCTCGCTGCGCCGCGTTCCAACTCGCCTTGCCGTCCTCGACGTGCAGGAGCACGCCTCCGGCGCCAAGCCTCGTCGTGATCGCGGCTCGCTTCGGCCTCCCCCGGCTCGCAAGCCCCTGGCTTCAGACGGGAAGGCCGAGAGCCGAGAGTGGGGGGGGCGGGCGCGGGTCGGGAATGAGGGAGTGGCGAACCCAACGGACCGCGAGCCGTTGGCGTTGACAGGGCTGGGCCGGTACGATTCGCCCGCCGAGGCCGGAGGAGGGCCGAACCGATGAGCGACGATCCCAACCTCGAAGATGACATCCCCATGGACGACGTCGGCATGGACGAAGCCGCCGAGGAGGCCTTCGACGACGCCTTCGACACGGCCGGCATCGACACGCACGCGATGCTCGCCGAAGCGAACATGGAGCGCATGCACCGCCAGGCCTACTGGCACGGCACCGACAAGCAGCTCTTCACGTTCCTCTTCGCGAACTGCCTGTTCTTCGCCGGCGTGCTCGTCGCGTGGATGCGTTCGGTACCCGGCGATCCCGCCGGTGATCCGTCGACCTACGTGACCGGCATGCACACGATCCGCGGCGCCCTGATCTTCGCGCTGGCGATCTACGGCTTCTGGACCGCGGTCTTCAACATCTGGTACGGCCAGATGAAGGTCTGGCCCTATCTGCTGAATGCCGTCCTCGCTCTCTGGGTCGGTGTCGCAGGCATCGCGCGCACCGTCGGCAGCGAAGAGTGGGACCGCGCCGTCGCCTTCAAGGACGACGTCGATCGCTTCGGCTCGAAGACGCTCTTCGACGACATGACGGTTCCGCTGTCGACGATCGCACCCGGCTACTGGCTGCTGAGCTTCGGCGGCCTGCTCGTCGTGTGGGTCATCATCCACGGCCTCATGAAGGGCTCGGCGTCCGCCAAGAGCGCGCCGGCCGCCGAAGGCGCGGGCAAGTCGCGCCGCCGCCGCTGACCGTCCTCGAGGTGCTGCGCCGTTCGACGGCGTGGCTCGAAAAGCGCGGGATCGAGAGCCCGCGCCTCGATGTCGAGATCCTGATGGCCCACGCCCTGGGTCTGAAGCGGCTCGATCTCTATCTGCAGTTCGATCGCCCGCTGGGCGACGACGAGCTCGACGCCATCCGCAAGCTCGTCGTCGCGCGCAGCGAGCGGAGGCCCGTGGCCTACCTGGTGGGAGAGCGGGAGTTCTTCTCGCTTGCGTTCACCGTGGACGAGCGCGTCCTCGTGCCGCGTCCCGAGACCGAGCAGCTGGTCGAGCTAGCCGTCGCGCGCCTCGGGTCGCGCGCGGATCCCGTCTTCGCGGACGTAGGCACCGGCTCCGGCTGCATCGCCGTAGCCGTCCTGCACGAGGTCGAGGACGCGCGAGCGCTGGCGATCGACGTCGAGGCGGGTGCGCTCGAGGTCGCCGCCTCCAACGCCGAGCGCCATGGGGTGGCCGAGCGCTTCGAGGCCCACCGCGGGGATCTGCTCGAGCCACTCCGTGCCACGTCTGCGTGGGGCGCGCTGGACGCCGTGCTCTCCAACCCGCCCTACATCGTGCGCGGTGACTCCGGGGTCGAGGCCGGGGTGCTGGAGCACGAGCCGCATCAGGCGCTCTTCGTACCCGGGGACGATCCCTTGGAGCTGGCGCGTCGGATCGCCACAGCAGCCTTGAAGGCACTGGCGCCTGGGGGCTTCGTGGCCCTGGAGGTCGGCCACGAGAGCGGCGCTCTGGCGGGCGCCATGCTCGAGGCGCTGGGCTACCGCGACGTCGAGGTGCTCGAGGATCTGGCGGGCATCGAGCGGGTGGCCGTCGGGATCCGGGCCTGACGCCGGCAAGCGCCCGTGAACGTGAACGTGCCCGTCTGCGTCACCGGCGTTCCCGGCACCCGCGGCACGTGCCAGGCGACACCCGGAACGGAAACGGTGACGGGAACGCCGGTAACGGGCACGCAAACGTTCACGTTCACGGGCAGAGGGACTCCTACCGCAGCGCGCCCTTTGGGACCTGGGTGAAGTCCGCTTCGCGGCGCTGTGCGCCGAGCGGTACGCCGTCCGTCTCGTAGAGCCTGCGCAGCTCCCGTGTCAGCCGGGCCTTCTCGGCGACGGGAATCGCGATGGCCGCACTCCCCGGCACCAGGACGCCCATGTCCACGGCGAAGCGTTGCGCCGCGCTGCGGCGCGCGGCGTCATTCGCCGCCCAGCCGAAGACGTGGCGCACCAGCTGCGCGCGATGCCAGCCCGAGATGGCGCCTTCCAGCTCCGTGTCGAGCTCCTTGCGAACGAGCGGCACGGACTCGTCGAAGCCGATGACCACCTGTCCGCCTTCATCCAGCACCTCGACGCGGTAGCTCAGATCCTTGGCCGTGCGGGACGCAACCCGTGCCGTCACGGGGCGCGGCTCGGCGGTCGCCGCGAACGTATCCGGGGCGAGCCGGCGGCACGAGCCGCGCACCGGAACGAGGCGCACCGTCAGCGTGTCGTACACGGTGAAGCCCTTGCTGACGAGGTAGGCACGCGGGTCGAAGCGCCAGGTCGCGATGCGGCCTGCGTAGCTGCCGCTCCCGACCAGCACCGCCGCTGCGGAGCGTTGCTTGCTGAGCAGCGGAAGACGCGGCGCCGGCTTGTCCTGCGTCGTCACGGCCTTGCCCGTGAAGTGCAGCTTGCCACCCGCCTGACCGCTCAGGGTCATGCCGGTCGCGGGAGCGCTCGAGAGCACCAACTCACCGGGCTGCACGAGCCAGTCCGCCTTGTGGTCCACCATCGAGGCGGGCCTGCGAGGGCGCTCGTTGCTGCGTTCCGGGCGCGTCAAGCGCGGCGTCTTGGAGCTCTTGCGCGTCGGCCCGCCCATGACGTCGACGTAGGTGCGGTGCGCGCCTTCGCCGCGCAGCGGGGTAACGAACGTCAACTCGACCCGCACCGTCTCGCCGGGGTTGATCGGCCAGATCTGGACGCGGAGGCGGTCGTTGCGCTCGCGTGCCACCAACAGCGGGTCCCGGTTGCGGCCGCGCGGTGTACGCGACGGGGGAGGCGTGCGAATGCGTGCGTAGACGCGGCGGGCATCCGCGGTCGTCAGCGTGCGCGCGCGGATGGGGTCCTCGCCCAGCCGCTTGAGGACCGCCCCGATGATCTCGGCCGCGGGATCGATGGCGTAGGTGCGCTCCCACTCCATGACCCTACGTGTCGGGTTCTGCACCTCCAGCGTGAGGGCGACCCGGGCGAGTCCGGCCACCATGCGCACGCTGCCGTGGTGCAGGTGCACGAGGCTGAGATCCCTGCGGGGCGCAGGCGGCGTGGGGCGGCGCCGCGGCGCCGATGCCGTCGGGGTGGTCGTCGCAGGCGGCGTGGCCGTCGAGGGGCCGGAGAGCTCGCGCAGGCGCTTCGTGCGCTCGCGTCGCTCGTCGAGCACGGTGCCACCTTCTGCCTTGGGCTTGCCCGGGACGACGGGGCGTGCCCCTCCGCCGCGAGCCGCTCCGCCGCGGGCCCAGGCGAGCCCGGCGCCCATGAGAAGAACGATCGCCATCACGAAGAGCTTGCGTGCCGTCATCGGAACCCCCTGACGCGGCTCGCGTCCCGCCGGAGGGGAAGCGCCGCACCGAGTCTTGGAAACGACCGGCGAGCGCTGCCTGAATCCCGGGATTCCTGCGGCCCACACGATCGGCTGGCGACACGCCGATGCGGGGGCGGCGTGCCACGTATCAGACGCCGGTCGGCGGAACCCGGTCCAAAGGCCATCGGGCCCGATCCGTGTAGGAGGCTAGCCGAACGTCTTCTTCAGGTGGCGCATCGCGTTCTTGAAGGGCAGCATGCCCTCGGGCGAGCGCGGTGCGCTGCCTCGATGGAAGCGCGGATCCTGCCAGGCAAACTGGTTGCGCTCCGGATGGGGCATGAGCCCAAGGATGCGTCCCGTCGCGTCGCAGAGGCCGGCGATGTCGTCGATCGAGCCGTTCGGGTTGTACGGGAACGGCACCGGAGTCGTGCCGTCGGGCGCCACGTAGCGCAGGGCCACCTGATCGGCGGCGGACATGCGGTCGAGCACCGCGTCGTCGCAGACCAGCCGTCCCTCGGCGTGTGCCACGGGGCAGTGGATCACGTCGCCGCGGCGCAGGAACACGCTCTTGTCCGTGACCGCCTGCAGGGTGACCCAGCGGTCCTCGTAGCGGTTCTGGATGTTGCTGGCGAGTGCTACGGAGCGATCGGGCGCTCCGTCGCCGTCGTCGTCGAAGCCCGGCAGGAGCCCGGTCTTCACGAGGACCTGGAAGCCGTTGCAGACGCCCAGCACGATGCCGCCCTTGTCTACAAGACGGCGGATCGGATCGCGCAGCTTCGTACGCATGGCCGTGCCCAGGACCGTGCCTGCACCCAGGTCGTCTCCGTACGAGAAGCCGCCGGGGATCGCCAGGCCGTGGACGCGGGCCAGGGCCTTCGGGTTCGACAGCAATGCATTGACGTGCAGGTGCTGGATGACCGCGCCTTCGCGCTCGAACGCGTAGCCCGTCTCCTGATCGCAGTTCGTGCCCGGGGCACGCAGAACCAGGATCCTGATCGGGCGCGTCTTGATGCGTCTGCTCCGGGCCTTCTTCTGCGGCGCTCGTGTACGTGCAGCCACGGCTAGTTCTCCTCTCCGAGGTGCAGTGCGCCACGCCAAGCGTCACGCAGTTTGTCCGTTTCGAGCTTGATCAGTTCGTGCGCGGCTCGTCCGCCGTCCGGGTCGCGGCCCACGATGCGCAGGACGGGCTCCTTCGTGACGCGGCCGGCCTTGCCGTACGTCACGCCGGCCTTCTTCAGTGCGGCCTCGAAGCTCGTCGCCTTGGCCTTGTCGACCTCGAGCAGGAAGCGT
>JAHEIK010000050.1 GCA_024639415.1 Planctomycetota bacterium | reverse complement strand
TGCAGTCCCGCAGCGTGCGCGCGGGCCAGCAGGATGGCGACGGCTGCAATCTCGTCGGGGCGCGCCTCGTCGGCGGGGGGCGGCGGAGCCAGCTCCGGCTCGTGGAGAGTGACCAAGAGGTCGCAGCGCTCGTCGTCGAAGGCCAGCACCCGCGGTGCCGGGACACCGGCGGCTTCCAGCCGGCGCAGGACCTGTCCCTCGCGGGCGCCCTTCCCGCCCCGCAGCTGTCGCGAGACGTGATCGGTCAGGGTGTCCGGGCGCTGCCACTTCACGACGACCTCACAGAGGCCGTGCGGGCCCTGCCACAGGCCGCGCAGGACGGCGCGCATGGGCCGGGGCGGGGTGACGCGCGTGTAGCCGGGGGGCGGTCCCGGCCAGTCGGTCTCCGAGAGCGCACCGATCAAGCCTCGCCGGGCCTGCTCGTAACCGGGTGCGCACCACCGCATGCGCGGGATCATCGCCGGAAACGGCGCGGCGCGCAGCAATCCCTCGATTCCGCCGCACGATGGATACAGTACGCGTTCGATGGGCGCGGGCTGGGAGGGCCGAAGTGCTGCGTATCCAGCGCGAGTTGCTCGCCGAGCTGCTGCTGAGCTTCCTGCTCTCGGCCTTCGTGGTCACGGCGGTCGTGTTCCTGGGCGTCATGCTGCGCTTCGTGCGCGATGGCGGAGGAGCCCTCGGTGCCGAGGCGCTCTGGACGCTGCTCCCGAACATGGCCCCCGTCGCCTTGAGCTACAGCATCCCGTTCGCATGGCTCACCGCGACCGGCTTCGTCGTGGGGCGCTGGGCGTCGGACCACGAGCTGATGGCGCTCTCGACCGCGGGGGTCCACCTGCGCACGTTGGCCGTGCCCGTCATCGCCTTCGGCGTCCTCCTGGGCATCGGCGGGATGTACTACAACGGCTGGGAAGTCCCGATCAAGAACCGGGAAATGCGGGCCGGGCTGAGGGACTACCTGCCACGCTTCCTCAGCTCCCTGCGCGGGACCGAGCGCTCCGTCGCGTTCGATCTCGGGCGCCTGTCCTTCGAGCGCTTCGACGAGGGCAGCCGTAGGCTGCTGGGGGTCGAGCTGGACCGTACCGACCGCCACGGCAAGCTGCTCGAGAAGGTCGCGGCCGCCAGCCTGCACCTGGAGCACGTGGAAGAGTTGGGCGGCGAAGACGGTCTGCGGCTCGACCTCAAGGATGCCTTCGTCCAGGGGACGTCGCGGGGCGGCGAGGAGGTGTCCTGGGGCGGGAGCCGAGGCGTCGTCGTCGGACACGTCCAGCGTGTAGGGGCGAGCGTCGGCTTCAACGAGTTCTTCGGCGGACTGCGTTGGTCCGCGCGCCCGCGTGATCTCACGATCGACGAGCTGTTCTACGCCAACGAGAACCGCGGGATGATCCGCGGGAGGCAGCGCGACATCCAGATCGCGCTCCACGGCACCTTGGCCAAGGGCTCGGCGGCCTTCTTCCTCGGGCTCTTCGCATTGAGCATGGCGATGGCGCTTCCGCCGTCGAGTCACCGCGTACGCGACTTCGTCATCGCGACCGCCCCGGCCATCCTGACCTTCTATCCGCTGCAGATCGCGGGGCCGACGCTCGCCCGCAGTGGCAGCGTGCCGCCATGGGTCGTGATGTGGTTGCCCCATGTCGTGCTGACGGCAGCATCCTGTGTCCTGCTGCGCAAGGCGTTTCGACGATGACGCTGTTTCGCCGACATGATCGCTATGTGCTGCGGGCGTTCTGGGTGACGTTCGTCGCAGTCCTGCTCTTCTTCACGTTGATCGTCATCGTGCTCGACGCCACGGAGCGCATTCGCAAGCTGAGTCGCAACTGGGACCAGGTCGCCGCCCGCGGGCAACACCCCCTGCTCGTGCTCGGCGAGTACTACTTGACCTTCCTGCCGTTCCTCTGGATGAAGCTGCTGGCATTCTGCGCCCCGGCGGCCAGCATCTTCTGCCTCTCGCGCCTCAACCTGCGCAATGAACTCCTGCCGCTCGCCTCGGCCGGCGTCCCGGTGCGCCGCATTGCGCTGCCGATCGCGCTATCCGGGCTGGTCATCGCGGGCCTGGTGTTGGCGGTGCAGGAGACCGTCGTGCCGCCTCTCAACCGGCGCTACATGCGGCTCGCACGCGTCGTCATGCGCAACTCCCCGGATCGCGTTACCCAGGTGCCGCACTACCACGACCCGGGTGGCGGGCGCTTGTCCATGCAGGCCTACTTGCCGCTGCAGCAGCGCATGGAAGCCGTCTCGATCACATTCCGTGACCCCGCGACCGGTGGCATGACGGACCAGTTTCGGTTCCCGGAGTTGACGTGGGACGAGGAGCAGGGGGCATGGCGCGCCGACCGCGGGGGCAGCCGGAGCCCGGCGGTGCGCGACCGCCCCGGCAGCCAGCTGACCTTGATCGGCGAAGGGGAGAGCGCGCCGCTCCAGGCGTCGGCGGCGTTGATCGAGCTGTCGCTCCTGGCACGCATGAGCGCGGGGCTGTCCTACGGCCAGATGAGTCGATTGGCGGAGGCCAATCCCGACAGTCCCCATCTAGCCGTCCTCAAGCACGAGTTGCTCACTGCGCCCCTGGCCACGTTCATCCTGACGCTGCTGTCACTGCCACTCAGCTTCCGCATCTCGAGCCGCGTCAAGAGCGCGATCCCCGGCGTCATCGGCATGCTCGTCATCGCGGGGCTGTACTTCGGAGCGCAGATCCTCGTGGGCCGCATGGCCCGGGCGGGCGAGTTCAATCCCGTGGTCCTGGCCTGGTTGCCGACCGTGATCTTCGGGAGCATCGCGATCGCCGCGCTGGCGACCATGGACGACTGACGGAGCTTCAGTCGAACCGGACGATCAAACGCGGCCGGTGCGTGGGCTCTTCGAACAGGATCCGCGCCCGCTTGCCGCGGGCGGCTTCGAGCGCGGCCAGGTCGCTCGCACGGCAGACGACGACGGCACCTGGCGCCGGCGTCGCCGCGCCGCCTGCACCGACTGCTCCGAGGTACCGCGCATGCGGCGCGCCCAGGAACAGGTCCTCGGGGTACCAGGGGGCCACCGTCCACACCTGGGCGTCGCCCGCGCGCAGCGTCTCGGCCACCTGCCGATTGAAGCGGACATGGCGCGGTATGCGGAAGCGGTAGCGCAGCACCGTTTCCGCCGACACGGCGCAGACGGAGCCAAGTAGCAATGCGTAGACGAGCGTGCCTGCCACTGCACGCCTGCGGTAGGCCCAGGCGCCTGTGAGCAGCAGGCCCGCGGCGGGGACGATCGCTGCCCATCCACCTACGGTGCTGAGTCGGCAAGCGACAATCACCACGGCCGCGCCGACGAAGGTCACCACGGCGAAGGCTCCGCACCAGCGCGGCAAGGCGGGTACGCGCGGGAGCACGCTTGTCCGAATCCACCACGCCAACGGGATGGCGGCGAGCGGCAGCGCGGGGGCGAGGTAGCGGATGTGCTTCGTGGGAAACAGTGAGTACAGCACGAGGAGCGCCAGCGCAGCGCGCGCGAGACCGGCCGTGGGCCCCAGCTTGGCAGCGGCCTTCGGGACGAGTGCCGCCGCCATGATGACGAGGTAGATCACGCCCCACGGCCGCGCCTGGTGGAGCAGCGCGACGAGGTAGTACCAGAGCGGCTCCAGGTGATCGCCCAAGCCCGAGAGCCGCTTGGCGGCCTGATCGACAAGCAGCGCTTCGCCGTAGCCCGCGTCGGACAGCAGCAGGGCGGGCAGGAACCAGGCCAGCGCGACCAGCAGCGCGAAGCACAGGGTCCGGCCGAGGCGGGCGCTATGCAGCCGCCGGCCCAGGCGGGTCCCCGGCTCGCCGCCTGCGAGCAGCACGGCCGCGGCGACCAGCAGCACCAGCGGGCCCTTGGTGAGCAGGCCGAGTCCGAGCACGACGCCGGCCACGATCGCCAGTCGTGGGTGCGCGCGCCCGTGGGCCGCGGCATCGATCAGGGCTGCGCCCCAGACGCTCAGCGCCGCAGCGAGCATGTCGAGCTTGGCCTCGCGCCCGAGCCATGCCAGTGCGAGCGTGGAGAGCGCGAGCAGGCCGGCGATGCGGGCTGCCGTGACCGATCCCGTACGCATGCGTGTCCACCAGGCGCAGGCAAGCACGAGGGCGATGAACGCGAGCGCGGCGGGCAGTCGCGCGAGGAACGGTGTCACGTCGCCCGCGAGTGCGGCGGGTGCGGCGACGAACCAGATGTAGAGCGGCGGCTTCTGCGTGTAGATCTCGCCGGCCCGCAGCGGCACGATCCACTCGCCGCTCTGCAGCATCTCGCGAGCGAGCGCGGCCCCACGGGGTACGTCGATGTCGTGCACGCTGCGCCCACCGAGATCCGTGAACGCCAGCACGCCGGCGATCAGCAGGAGCGGGAGGTACAACCGCCGGGGGTGCGCCGCCGGCGGCACGGGAGCGGCGGGCTCCATGCTGGCGGCGCTCTGCGCATCGCTGTCCACGGCGAGAACGTAGCATCCCGAATCGCCGGCGCCCGATCGAGATTCCAAGCTGGGCGCAAGCCCACGGCGTACCATTGCCGAGACGATGAGCGCGACCTCCGATCCGTACCTATCTCTCGTGGTGCCCGTGCACAACGAGGAGGGCAACCTCGAGCCCCTCTGGGGGGAGATCGCTGCGCTGCTGGCCGCCATCGAGCCGAGCGCCGAGGTCGTCTTCGTCAACGACGGCAGCACGGACGGATCCTCGGACGTGCTCGACCGTCTGCGGGCGGCCGACGCCCGCATCCGCGTGCTGGATCACGACGGCAACCACGGGCTCACGGCAGCGCTCGACTGCGGCTTCCGCAACGCGCGCGGCGAGGTCATCGGCATGATGGACGCCGACCTCCAGAACCCACCCGGCGCCATCGCCGACCTGCTTGCCGCGCTGCCCGGCTACGACATGGCCATCGGCTGGCGCAAGGATCGCAACGACTCCTGGCTGAAGCGGATCTCCTCGCGCATCGCGAACCGCTATCGCAACTGGCGCACGAACGAGAAGGTCCACGACACCGGGTGCGGCTTGAAGGTCTTCCGGCGCCGCATCCTCGAGCGCGTGAAGCTCTACGACGGCATGCACCGCTTCCTCCCGACGCTGGCTCGTATGGAGGGCTATACGGTGACCGAGGTCGTCGTCCCGCACCGCCAGCGCGCGAGCGGCAGCAGTCACTACGGTGTCTGGAACCGGCTCTGGAAGGGTCTGCGCGACGTGAAGTCCGTGCGCTGGATGTGGCGCAACCGCTTCACCTACGTCGCGACCGAGCGTCCGCCGCCGGACGCGGACGCAGACGCACCCCCCGCAGACCCCGCTGCCCCCGAGGCGTGAGCGGAGGAGGGACCATGACGGCCGTCGTGGTGGCGTTCCAGATCTGGGACGCCATCGGCTGGCTGGGCCAGGGGCTCTTCACGCTGCGCGTGCTCGTGCAGTGGTTCGCCTCGGAGCGCGCGGGACGCAGCGTGGTGCCCCGCGCGTTCTGGTGGCTGTCCCTGGCGGGCTCTCTCGCCCTGCTCGTGTACGTAGGCCACCGTCAGGACCCCGTGTTCCTCGCAGGTGTGAGCATCAACACGGGGATCTACGTCCGCAACCTGTTCCTCGTCTACCGCAGCCGCGATCCGCGCGAGGAGCGCCTGAGCCCCTGGGTGCCCGTGTGCTGTGGCCTGGGACTGGCCGTCCTCGTTGCCTTCGCCCTCACGCGTGCCGGTGCGGACGTCGTGAGCTTCGAGCAGCCGCTGTGGGGCCTTGCCCTCGGCTTCACGGCGCAGACGATCTGGTCCAGCCGCTTCATCCTCCAGTGGTACGCGAGCGAGAGGGAGGGGCGCAGCGTGATGCCCGCCTCCTTCTTCTACGTCAGCACCCTCGGCGCCGTGCTGCTTTTCGCGTATGCGGTCTACCGCCTCGACTGGGTGATGATGGCGGCCTACGTGCTCAATCCCATTCCCTACATCCGCAACATCGTGCTGCTGCGACGCGAGGGTCGGGAGAAGGACGCATGAGCCGCGCACGGTGGGGCACGCTGCTCTTCCTCGGCGTGTTGGTGTTCGCGACCTTCTACGACCTGGGCGGGCGCAACTTGCACGACATCGACACGGCTCGCTGGGGGCAGCTCGCACGCGAGATGATCCGCAGCGGGGAGTGGCTGGTGCCCACGCGCTACGGGGAGCTGTACGTCAACAAGCCGCCGCTCTACCTGTGGTGCGTCGCCGGGCCCGCGCAGCTGGCCGGCGAGGTGACGCCGTTCCTCGCGCGGCTGCCGTCGGCTCTGGGACTGTTGGCCCTCGTGCTTCTGACTGCCTGGTGGACGCGCATGCGCACGGGCTCCGCCGGCACGGCTCGGATCGCCGCTCTCCTCGTGCTCTCGACAGCCGCCGTCGCCTGGCTCGGGCGCGGTGCGCGGCTCGACATGATGGCGTCCGCGCTTGCGGTCGCTGCCGCGGCCGTGCTCGACCGGGCGGCCCTGGGACTCGGCACGCGGCGCACACCGTGGATCGCAGGCCTGCTGGTCGGGGCGGCCTTGCTGACCAAGGGACCGCCGCTGCTGCTGGTGCCCGCCGCCGTGCTCTTCGCCGGTAGTCGTGACCGGACGCTGGGACAGCGCCTGCGCGCCGCGCGGCCGCTCCTGGTCGTCGTCGTGGGCTTCGCGATCGCGCTGCTGTGGTTCGTGCCCGCCGTACGCGTAGCTGGGTGGGAGCCGTACGGGCAGAAGCTGCTCATAGGACAGGCGGCCGAGCGCATCACGGGCACGCTCGATCAGTCACAAGCCGCCTGGTACTACCTGCTCAGCATGCCGGCCCTGTTCGCGATCTGGGGGCTCGGCTACCTGGCAGCGGCCGCCGGCAGCCTCATACCGCGCGTGCGGCGCTCCCTCGGACCCGCCGCATCGCTCACCGTCGCCGGCGCCGCCGTGCTGGTGATCTTCAGCCTGATTCCCACGAAGCACGTGCGCTACCTCGTGCCGGTCGTGCCCCTGTTCGCCATGGCACTTGCGTGCTGGTGCCGGCTCTGGTGGCGGCGTCCCGCTCGCGCGCGCTGGGATCTGCACCTCCGCGTGCTCGCCGGCGTCTCAGTCTTGGCCGCCATCGGCCTCGTCGTGGCGGGCAGTCTGCAGGCGGGCGCGCTGCCGGGTTTGCTAGGCCCCGCCCTCGCGTTCGCCGCACTGGCCGTCGTCGCCTGGCGCTCCACGGGGGTTCACGACGTACGGCGACGCTTCGTGACGTGTGCGCTGTACGGCCTCGTGTTCGTGATGCTCACGCAGGGGGTCGTGCGTCCGCGCTTCCACGACGGCAACAAGCAGCGCTTCAACCGCCGTCTGGCCGAGCTACGAGCGGGAGACGTCCCCGTCTGGATCGCGCACGGGATGGTGCCGGAGAACGTGTTCCACGGGGCACCCGAGGCGCGCTACTTCCTCGACCCCGCCGAGCCGGTGCCAGGTGAGACCGGTGAGCGGACGCTCGTCGTCTGCCTCCGGAAGCAGGCGCCGTCCCTGCGGCGCGCCGACGGTACGCCCGGGAGGATCCTCGACCCCGGGGCCGGGAGAGAGTCGTGGGTGATCGTGGGCTTCGGGTATCCCTGAGGCCGGACGGAGCGACCTCATGCATGTGCTCGTGACCGGCGCGGCCGGCTTCATCGGTTCCCATCTCGTCGAGCGGCTGTTCGCCGAGGGGCACTCCGTGACCGGCGTAGACGACTTCGACCCGTACTACCCGCGGGCTACGAAGGAAGCGAACATGGCCGGCTACCGCGACCACGCGGACCTGCGCTTCTTCGAGAGCAACCTGAGCAGTGATCCTCTCGACGAGATGCTGGACGGCGTCGACGCGGTCGTGCACCTGGCCGGCATTCCCGGTGTGCGCGGCAGCTGGGGCACCGAGTTCACGAGCTATCTGGAGAACAACGTCCTGGCGACGCAGCGGCTGCTCGAGGCGCTACGCAAGCGGCCGAAGACGCTCTTCGTGTACGGCAGCAGCGCCAGCGTGTACGGCGACGACGCGCTGGAGGCGATCGACGAGAGCTGGCTCCCCGCGCCCTACAGCCCCTACGGCGTGACCAAGCTCGCCGGCGAGCACATGGCGCATCTCTACGGCAGCGTTCACGGCCTGCCGACCGCGTCGCTGCGCTTCTTCTCCTGCTACGGGCCGCGGGAACGCCCGGACAAGGCGACGCAGCGCTTCCTGCTCGCTGCCCTCGAGGGGCGGCCGATCGAGGTGTACGGCGACGGCACGCAGCAGCGCGACTTCACCTACGTGGGCGACATCGTCGCCGGCATCGTCGCGGCCGTGGAGCGGGCTCCCGTAGGGGAGAACATCAACCTCGCGCGGGGGCGGACACGGCCCCTGAACGACGTCCTCGCCGCGATCGAGCAGGCGACCGGCAAGGTGCTCGAGGTGCACTACAAGCCCGCGGAGGCCGGGGATGTGCGCGTCACCCACGCCTGCATCGCCAAGGCGCGGCGCCTGCTGGACTACGAGCCGACGGTCGAGCTCGAGGAAGGCGTGGCCTTGCAGTGGGAGACGGTCCAGCGCCGGCACGCCGCGTCCTAGGACTCGTAGGCACATGCTCCGCGGCACGGCACAATGGCCGGATGCCGCGGGTTCAGCGCCACTATCTGGATCTCTCGCGCCCGATCCGCGAATTCACCTTCACGGTCGAGGCGAAGGAGGAAGGTGCGCGGCTCGACGCCCTCCTGCGCGCGCACTATCCCTGGCACAGCCGCACGTTCTACCGACGCAAGGTCGAGCGGGGCGAGGTCCTGGTCAATGGCAAGACCGCCAAGCCCTCCTTCAAGACGCGGTCGGGCGATGACATCGTGATCAAGTTGCCCGAGGACCCGACGGCGCCGGAGCGCGAGTGCGACAAGGACCTCGTCGTCCTCCACGAGGATGAGGACCTGCTCGCCGTCGACAAGCCCAGCGGCATGGCAGTGCATCCCGTCGGGCGCACGCGCCATGGAACGCTCATCAACAAGCTGCACGCGCGCTACCGCAGCGACGATCCCAAGTCCGATGTCGTGCCGCGCCTCGCCCATCGCCTCGACCGGGACACGAGCGGCGTCGTGCTCGTCGTGAAGAACCGCAAGGTGGACGCGCAGGTCATGGACCTCTTCATGGCGCGCGACGTACGCAAGACCTACTACGCCCTCGTCGAGGGCGTCCCTGCGGAGACGTCGGGATTCATCGAGGCTCCCATGGGGCGCGACCTGGATGCGGACACGTCACTCCACCAGACAGTGCGAGCCGATGGGCAGCCTGCGCGTACGCGCTGGGAACTCGTCCACGCCTACGAGCGCCATGCGCTGCTGCGCCTCGATCTGCTGACCGGTCGCACGCACCAGCTGCGCGTGCATCTCGCCTACATCGGGCACCCCATCACCTGCGATCATCTCTATGGCGATCCGCGACCCCTGCTGCGCAGCCACATCGATCCGCGTATCCAGCCCGCGGACGACGGCGTCGTTCTCGCGCGCCTCGCCTTGCATGCCCAGCGCTTGGAGATGGCGCACCCCGTGACCGGCGCGTCGCTCGCCGTGGAGAGCCCGCTGCCTCCGGAACTCCGCGCAGCGCTTGCCGTGCTCGATGAGTTGCGGACGACGGGTCTCGGCCGGGTGCGCGCGTGAGCATCAGTCGTGCCCAGCGCCAGCGCATCGCGGCCATCGCCAAGGGGCGCTGGCACGAGCCGCTCTTCCTGCTCGAGGGCCGGCGCGCCGTGCGCGATGCGCTCGCGGCCGACGTCGTCACGGAGCTGTGGCTGCGCACCGACCTGGATCCGGAGGTGGCGGACGGCCTCCGGGCCGACGCCCGCGCTGCGGGGGTCGGCGTGGGGGAGGGCAGCGTGTCTGATTTCCAGCGGCTGGGCGGCACCGTCTCGCCGCAGGGCGTCCTTGCGCTCGTGCGCGACACCTCCCGCGATCTCGCCGAGGTCGCCGCGCTGCCCGGGTTGCTGCTCTGGCTCGACGGGCTGCAGGATCCCGGCAACGTCGGCGCCGTCGTGCGTGTTGCCGTCGCCTTCGGTGCGTCCGGCCTGCTCGTGTCCTCGGGGGGCGCGCATCCGCTCGGGCTCAAGGCGTTGCGCTCCTCCGCCGGACTGGCGCTGCGGTTGCCCTGCGCCCGGGCGGAGGCGAACGAAATCAGCGCGGCTCTCGGGGCGCGTGCCGTCTACGTGCTGGAGCGCGACGGGGAGGACGTCTTCGCCGTCGGAGCCGTGCCGTCCGATCTGACCCTCGTCGTGGGTTCGGAGGGCGGCGGTCCCGGCGAGGCGGCGCACGCCGCAGCGACGCGCCGCATCGGAATCCCCATCGAGCCCGGCGTCGACTCGCTGAACGCGGCCGTCGCGGCCGGCATCGTCGTCGCAGCCCTGCGCCATGCAGGAAGGCCCCGCTCGTGAGCGAGAGCACGCTAGCTGCAAGGGTCGTGCGCCTGGATGCCAAGGGCTGCCTCGTGCGCCTCGACGAGCCGCTTGCGGATCTGCCCGGCGACGGCTACGAGCTCTGGTGCGGTGTGCGCGGCAAGATCCACCTGCGCGATCGGCGCCACCAGAAGTCTCCCGTGGCCGTCGGCGACAGGGTGCTGGTGATCCGCTCGCAGGAAGACCGGGGCGTCGTCGACTCGATCGAGCCACGGCGCAGCACGCTCTCGCGACCTGCGGCGCGGCGTGAACGCGTCGAGCACGTGATGGCTGCGAACGTCGACCAGGTCGTCATCGTCACGGCTCTGCTCGACCCACCCTTCAACCCCGCCTGGGTCGATCGCGTGCTCGCGGTCGTGGAGTTCTCCGAACTCGACGCCGTGATCGTCGTCAACAAGATGGACCTGGGCGACGAGGCGCCGCCGGAGGCGGCCGTCTACGAGGCGCTGGGCTACAAGGTGCTCTGCACAAGTGCGGCAGTGCACACCGGCATCGACGCCTTGCGCGAGACGTTGGTCGGGCGCACGAGTGTCGTGGCCGGCCACAGCGGGGTAGGCAAGTCCTCCTTGCTCAACGCGGTCCAAGTAGATCTGGGTCTGGTGGTCGGGGACGTGAACGCCGTGACCGGACGCGGCACACACACCACGACGGCGGCCGTGTGGCTCGATCTCGAGGGCGGCGGGGCCGTGATCGACACGGCCGGCGTGCGCGAGTTCGGGCTCTTCGGCATCCCCAAGCGGGATCTCGCGTGGCTCTTCCGGGACATCGCGCTCTTCGCACCCGACTGCCGCTACCCCGACTGCAGTCACACCCACGAGCCGGGGTGCGCCGTGCAGGCGGCGCTGGTCGAAGGCGCCCTGCCGCCGTTTCGCTTCGACAGCTACCTCAAGATCCTCGAGAGCCTCGAGGAGCGTGACGCTAGCTGAACTCGCGGGCGAGCTTGCGGACGTCGCCCGCGAGGTAGGTGCTGCCGGAGCACAGCACGAGCCCCCGCGGACCCGCGAGGTCGCACGCACGCCGTAGGGCTTTGCCTGTGTCGGGCTCGCTCTGGACCGGGGCCGTGACCACGGCCCGGATACGGTCCGCGAGCGCCTCGGCCGGCAAGCAGCGGGGCGAGCCGACGCGTGTCGTCACGACGTGCGTGACGTCCTCGGCGAGCGCGCTCGCGATGCCCTCGACGTCCTTCTCTTCCAGCATGGCCGTCAGCAGCACGACCGGCTCGCCCGGCCAGCGCTCGGCCACGGCCCGACGCGTGCCGCGTGCCGACGTCAGGGTGTGGGCGCCGTCGATGATCACGCGCGGCTGCGAGACGACTTCCTCGAGGATGCCCGGCAGCAGCGTCTCGCAGATGCCGTTCAGGGCGTCGCGCTGCGACACGTCGAGGATGCGCAAGGCGAGGAATGCCGCGCGCGCGTTGTCCAGGTGGTGTGCGCCCGGTAGCGTGACCGTGCGGACGTCCGCCGTGGCGTCCTCGTCGAACGGCGCTTGGATCTGGCGCGCGCGGGCCCGCACGACCTCCAGTGCTTCCTCCGCCAGACCCACCGCGACGACCGGCACGCCCGGCTTGAGGATGCCGGCCTTCTCGCCGGCGACGAGCGCCAGCGTGTCGCCCAGCAGCCGCGTGTGCTCCAGCTCGATGCAGGTGATGACCGTCACGGCGGGCACGCACACGTTCGTGGCGTCCAGCCGGCCGCCCAGGCCCGTCTCCAGCACCACGTCCGTGCACCCCGCCTCGCGGAACGCGCACCATGCGATGGCCGTGAAGATCTCGAAGAAGGTCGGCGCGTCGGAGGTCCCTTGCGTGGCGCGGACGTGCGGCAGGACCGCATGGGCCGCGCGCGCCAGGGGCTTCTCCCGAATCGGCTTGCCGTCGATGGCGATGCGCTCGCTCAGGTCCTCGAGGTGCGGCGACGTGTAGAGCCCGATCGGCTTGCGCCCTGCGCGGGCGAGGCCCGAGGCGATCATGCGTGCGACCGTGCCCTTGCCTTTCGAGCCTGCGATGTGAACCGTCCGGGGGCCGACCTGGGGATGGTCGACCGAGGCCAGCAGCGCCGTCACGCGTCCGAGATCCAGCGCCTTCTTCAGCGGGTCGCGCGGCAGCTTCTCCTCGAAGTTCGTCGCTGCGGCGAGCAAGGCGTCCACGCCGGCCCGGTTGCGGATCTTGGCGGGCAGTGAAGGGCGCTTGCTCATGGGCGGCGGATTGTAGGCCCGCTATGCGATAAATCGGCCGACCCGCTCAGGAGACGACCCATGCGCTTCGCTGCACCCATCATGGCCCTCACGTTGCTCTGCCTCCTGGCGCCTGCCGCACGCGCGGAGGACCCCCGGCTCGACCGGGTCGACTACGCCGATCCGAAGGCGCAGCTCGTGCTGGGCGGGACGGTCGGCGCGGGCCAGCGCTCGCAGGGGATCGCCCGGCAGCTGGCTGCGAAGGGCAAGACGCCGACGGGAACGCTGAGCCAGATCGTGCGCTGGGTGGGGCGCAACCTCCGCATCCAGCGCGGCAAGACGCCGACGTGGCGCACGGTGGACCAGCTTCTCGCCGACGGCTACGCCACGGGCGAAGCCGATCGTGCGCTCGTGATCGGCGTGATCGCACGGCTCGCGGGGATTCCCGCGACCTGGGTGAAGTCGCTGCATGCCGAGGCGCTGGAGGTGCACCTGCGCAAGCAGCGCCCCATCAAGGGTCCGATGGGACGCATCTTCCTCGAGGTGTACGTGGATCGTCGTTGGCAGCTGCTCGACCCCGTCACGGCGGCGCTCTACCCGGATCACGACGTGAGGGCGCGCAAGCTGCCCGGCGGGCACCTTGCCTACGACAAGGGTGGTGATCCCTACGCGCTCGTGCTTCCCAACCGCTTCGAGCTCTGGCGCGGCCAGCTGGAGGAGTACCTGCGGCGGACGCAGAAGCCGCGCAACGCGTACGCCCGCGCGGTGGACCTTCTCGCGCCGTGGCGCATCTACGTGACGGGGCAGGGCAGCGCGGCGACCTACGCTCGCGAGGGCTGCAAGACGCTGGGCTACCTCGTCGCGCGTGCTTCGAGCAGGGACTGGAAGGCCTCCCTGAAGCTCGCACGGGGCAAGACCTTGGTCGTGACCACGAGCGAAGGCAAGCCCGTGCTGCCGAAGAACCTCTGGGCGAGCTACCTCGGTGCCGACGTCGCGGCTACGTACGAGGCGGGCAGTACCCCGGCCAAGCCCTGGATCAAGAAGACGCTGAGCGACGGTACGCGCGTGATTCTCGTCACCGTCACGGAGTACGGGCCTGTAGAGCTGGCGGTGAGCGAGGCGCTCGAAGGCTAGGCCGAAGGGCGCGGCGCTCCCCTCGGCAAGACGCAAAGAGGGCAAAGTACGCAAAGGAAGGCAACGGCGTGCGGACGCGTCCGGCATGGTCGGGCCGTAGGGGCACAAAGAGGGCAAAGCACGCAAAGGAAGGCAACGGCAGGCGGACGCGTCCGGCATGGTCGGGCCGTAGGGGCACAAAGCGGGCGAAGTACGCAAAGGAAGGCAACGGCAGGCGGACGCGGTGGGCGCTACGACTACGCACGCGAGCCAGTGAAGCGTGCATGGTCCGCTGCGGACCCCCAGTGGGACCCGTACCGCCGCAGGCGGTATGGGAGGCCGTCCCGCGGCGGATCTCCAGGCCCGTTCCATGGCATGACCGGGTAGGAGGTACGCGCGCCGTGCGCCCCTTGAGCGGGTCCCGCGGCGGTGGGCCGAGAGCGTCGTCCGGAGCCGCTGCCTGACGAACATCCCGCGAACCCGTCGCGCCGCGGGCTGCCCGGGGCTCCACAAGCGGGCGCCGGTTGGGTAGCCTTCTCCCTGATGGCACACGCACGTATCTGGATCCTTGGACTCGCCCTCGTGGCGACACTCGCCGTCGACGCCGCGCAGGCCGCCGTCGCCGACGACGTCCTGCCTCCGCCTGCGGTGCGGCGCGCACCCCGTCCCCCGTGGTCGGCGCCCGTTGCGCCCAAGGCGCCCGTCAAGCAGGCGCAGCCGCGGCCGCCCACGGCGCGCCCGCCTACCACGCCCGTCGTGCCCGTCGTGCCCGTCGTGCCCGTCGTGCCCGTCGTGCGCCGTGCGCCGCCGGCACAGCAGCCCGCGCCG
>JAHEIK010000362.1 GCA_024639415.1 Planctomycetota bacterium | reverse complement strand
GATGGCTGCTGCGTCGAGAGCCAAGTGATCCCGTCCCTGCTTGAGTTGAAAATCCCTCTCCCCAACAACTCCTTAGGCAGGAACCTAGTCTTTTGGGGCAATCGGGCAACCCGGCCTGTTTCGGAAAGAGGCACGGATCGTCCAATTTCGATCTGACTTGTGGCGGAGTGTCCAATCGGCACAACATCCGGGCCCCTCCGCACGAACAGGACGCTACGCAAACGTAAGAGCACCTGAACAGACTGCGTCCGGAGAGCGCACGGGTGCGCGCGGCGCACTCACTGACTGCGAAACACGAGCATGCGGTGGTTGCCCGTGTCGCCCACGAACAGGCTGTTGCCGACGATCGCGACGGTCAGGAGATCGTGCGCGCTGAAGAACGTACGTGCGCTCGAGGCGACGCTCGGCGCGCCATCCTGATCCGGGTCGTTGGGCGCTCCGTGCTCGAAGTCCGCCTGGCCGAGCACCGCGTCCGCGGGGGCCTGGGAACGCGCGGGGAAGCTGTTCCAGATGAGCACGCGGTGATTGCCGGCGTCGGCGAGAAAGAACTGGGTCCCGCGCGATGCGATCGAGCAGGGCCGGTAGAGCCCGTCCGCTCCGAGGCCCGGGACAGCCGCACGGAAGTCGCTCTGGCCGAGCACGAGGTCGGCAGGCTGGGCGTTCGTCGTGGGGAAGCTCAGCCAGATCAGGACGCGGTTGTTGCCGCGATCCGCAACGACCACGCGCGTGCCGTCCGACCAGACGTCGAAGGGATCGTGCAGCGTGTCGGCGGCGGGCTGCCGCCCACCGTTGGCGAGCCCTGCCTTGAAGTCGGGCTGCCCGAGGACGAGATCCGCGGCCACGCCGCTGGTCTCGGGGATCGTGTTCCAGATCAGGACACGATGGTTCGAGCGATCGGCGATGAGCAGGCGTGTGCCGGCCACGACGATGCCGGCCGGGTCACGCAGCCGCGTCGCACTGGTCGCCGCAGCACCGCTGCTCAAGTCAGGCTGGCCGACGGCCACCGACGCCGGTGCCGCATTGTCCGAGGGCACGCCGTCCCAGATGAGCACGCGATGATTGCCGGTGTCCGAGACGAACAGGCGCCCATCCGCTACGCGCGCGCAGATGGGTGCGTTCAGCGCCGTCGCACCGAGCCCGGCGAAGTCGAAGCCCAGATCCGGCTGGCCCAGCACGAAGTTGGCTCCGACGTTGCTCAGGAACGGCGTCTGGCTGTAGCCCAGGACGCGGTGGTTGCTCATGTCGGGTAGGAAGAACGGATCGCTCGACGGCATGCCGGGATAGGCCAGCGTCTGCGACGTGGGTGTGCCGAGCCCCTGGTTGGCATCGTTGAACGCGAAGATTGGCTGCCCGACCACGACCTCGGCTGTCTGGAAGGTCGTGAAGCGGAGGGTGTCGTCGGGCCGGGGGCCCCCGCTCGATCCGCCACCGCATCCCGCGAGGGCGATCAGGGCAGCCAGACTCCACCAACCAACACGCATCCACAGACTCCCAATGCCAGCGGGACACCGTAGCGAATGAGGCTTCAAAGCGCCAAGGCTGGGGTTCGCGGGAGGGTGCTGCGTACGGGCGATGGTCCTGTCCCATGCGACCTGCGGGCGTCTCACGACAACGCACGGGACGGGCGACCTCCCGTGCGACCGCAGGTCGCATGGGAAAGGACGATGTAGGGGCATCCCGACCCTGAGCGAGACGGAGTCGAGGCGAAGGGGAGTGGTTGCCCGGCCCGCTCAACCTTCTAGGGGTCTCCCAACAACGCACGGGACGGGCGACCTCCCGTGCGACCGCAGGTCGCATGGGACCCTACCCCAGCTCGAGGATGCGCTTGTAGAAGCGCGGGATCTCGTCCGGCTCGTCCGTCACCAGCACGTTCTCCGTCAACCACTCGGGCGCGCGTCCCACCGCGACCATCGTCTCGAACTGCCGCAGGAGGTCGTCCCAGTACGTCTTGCCGTCGTGACGTCCGAAGAACACGAGCGGCGAGCGCTCGATGACGCCGAGCTTCATGTCCGTGAGCGTCAGCCCCACCTCCTCCAGCGTGCCCACGCCGCCCATGAAGAAGAGGTGGAACGCCGCGACCTCGAACCAGCGCTGGCGTGCCTGCCGGCTGCGGCCTTGGAACGTCTGATAGAACTCCGCCGTCTGGTTCGTCTCCTGATCGACGGTCTCGATGAAGCTCGCACCGACGAGCATGCCGCGCGCCTGCCCGATGTCCGTCGCCTGCTGCATCGCGCCCGGGCCGCCGCCCGTCATGATCGCGATGTCGTCACCGAAGAGTTCGTGCAGGTTGTCGAGCAGGCGCGTCACCTTCTCCACCTCCGCGTCGCCGAGCGGACGAGCCGAGCCGTACGCCGCGAAGATGAGCGCGGATTTGAAGCGGTCGACGGTGTGCGGCTCCATGAAGTAGCCGCGCATGCCGCGGAAGACGTGCGTGACCACGTGCCGCCGCTCGTCGTTGCACCAGAACACCTCGATGCCGAGCGTCGCGAAGTCGGCCAACCGGCCGTGATCGCGCGCGGAGAGGAAACTGCCGTGCTCGAACGACGCCCGGCGGAAGATGACGCGGCGCACCTTGCGCTCCAGCGCGGCCTGGCAGATCTGCGTGTGCTCCACGAGATTCGGGAAGTAGCCAAGCAACAGCGTCGCCTTCGCGCCGGGCTCGACCTCGCGCAGGATGCACGTGCCGTAGCTACGCCCGTCATCCCCGTCGATTGCGCGGCGGACGCGGTGCGCCGTGACATCCGCGCCATCTTCCGAAGCGCAGCGGTCGTCGGGCTTGCGCCAGACGAGGCTCGGCTCCTCGCCGGCCAGCAACCCGGAGAGGTTCTCGCTGACGGCGACGAGGCGGTGCGAGTAGCGGTGCTCGACCGACGCCTCTTCGAGGCGATCGAACACCTTGACCAGGCGCTCGTACTCCGCCGTCGCCTCCTTCTTCGGTTCCGGTGACGCCGGCTCGAGGTCGACACTGCCGTACCAACGCCTGGGCTCGGGCTCGTGCGGCACCGCGTGGTAGAGCGCCGCGCTCACCGTCGGGTTGACGATGCGGCGATCTCCGCGGTTGGCGAACTCGAGGAAGATGTTCGTCCCGCGCGTGCTCACCGGGTCCAGGCACACGGCCTCGAGGTGCCGTCCGAGCGGACTGTCTTCGCTCTCGAGCACGACGTAGTGCTTGTGCAGGAACATCGAGCACGACGTGATGATGCCGCCGTGGGGCTCGAGCACGACGCGGTCCACCGCCCGTCGCATCTGGATGCGGTTCAGCAGGTCCTTGCCGTCCGCGCGCGTGAGGATCGTCGTGAGCGCGGCGTGGCTCATCGGCTCGCTGAGGTCGTAGACCCAGCCCTCGGGACGGATGCGAAAGCGCCCCTCGTAGTCGATCGAGTAGGCGGCGGGGAGCTGCAGCTCGTTCTCGAGCAGCGCCCGGTCGACCTCGTCGCTTCCGAGCCTGCGCTCCGCGGGGCAGAAGACCAGACGGCCCACGCGCACGCCCGGCTTGAGCACGCCGGCGAGGAAGGGCTCGACGCCGTAGGCGGGGACGCTGCAGGTGACCTCGGCCGCGAGGCACAGGCGATCGCCGTCCCAGGCCAACTCGGAGGTGGGCGCCACATCGATCCCCAGGCGGGCGATGCGGCTCCGGGCCGCGAAGATCACCTCGGCCTCGCGCCCCTGGATCTGGGCTCGGAACGCCGGCGAGACGGGGAACGCGATGTCGATGCCGACGCCGCCGGACTCGCCGGGACGCACGGCGGTGATCCGTCCGTCGGGGGTTTGCGGGGCGATGTACATGGGGTCTCTCCGCGGGGGCTGAGACGATACCGGGGCCTGCGGCTGCCGGCTGCCGTCGGCGTGGGGCCGAGGGTGGTGCGATTCGTCACATCGCCCGCCTACCGCTACCCGCAGGTAGCGCCGACGAACGTCCCGGATTCGCCCCCCGGACGGCATCCAGCAGCCACAAAACGTCGTAACCTGATGTTTGCCAATGTGTTCCGCAGGGTAGCCACAAGCGGTATGCGAATGTCCCGGAAGCGTATCCCTGAGGCACCCGGTGTGCTTACAACACGCCCAGACAAGTTCCGTGGGGAGCAGTCGCCGGTCCCTGGCCACCACGTCAGGCCACCCCGTAGGCTGTCTCGCTACGACCAAGAGGAGTCATCACGATGAAGCGAATCCTATTCGGAGCCCTGCTGGTCTCCGTGGCGCTGATGGTCTTCGCCGGCGACCTGTGGGCGCACGGCGGTCAGTACCGCGGCCCCGGCGGCGCAGTCCCGCCCAACCAGCGCGAGCCCAGTGATCCCACGCCGCCCGCGCCCCCGCCCCCCTCGGGCCCCCCTGTGACGCCGCCGCCGACGACGCCGGACAGCAAGCCGACGGCACCCACGCCGACGACGCCGACGCCGAACCCGACGACGCCGACGCCCACGACGGCTCCTGACATCGGAGCCAAGACGAAGGGCGCCCGCGGCTCGCTCGGCTTCGAGAACTGGGTGTTCT
>JAHEIK010000361.1 GCA_024639415.1 Planctomycetota bacterium | reverse complement strand
CCGGGCAACCACTCCCCTACGACTCGACTGCGTCTCGCTCAGGGTCGGGATGCCCCTACACCTGGGCGAGGCGGTCTGCCCGCTCGGCCAGGGTGTTCAGGCGCTGCTCGAGTTCCACGCGTAGCTGCTCGATGCCGTCGCGGTCCAGATCGGCCGGCACGTGGATGGGACCGTCCGTCAGGCTGACACCGCGTGCGAAGGGGATCGGGATGTGGAAGCGGGCCCACGTGCGCTCGAGCACCTTCGTGTTGCTGTAGGACGTGCGGATCAGGTAGATGGGCCGCCCCGAGCTCTGCGCCAGGTGCAAGACGCCGGGCTTGAGCGCGCGCGCCGGCGGCCGCGGACCGTCGCAGACGATCACGACCGACGCGCTTCGGTCACGCTGCAGCAGGCGCGTCAGTGCGAGCAGCGCCTTGGGCCCGCCGCGCGCCGAGGAGCCCCGAATGGCGCGCCGGTACCCCATGCCCTCGGCCGCGGCGGCGGCCAGGCCCCCATCACGACTGGCACTGGCCAGGGGGTAGGTCTTGCGACGGGGATTCCAGCGTGAGAGGTAGCCGAGCGTGTAGACGAAGTCCTGGTGCCACACGGCGAAGATCGCGGGCTCCCTGCTGCGCAGCAGGCGCTGGAGACGCGGATCGTGACGCAGCAGGAAGGTGCCGAAGACGAACCAGCGATAGAGGCGCAGGAGCAGCTGCACGACGACGTGTGTCGCCCGCCGCTCCCACAGTCGCTTCGCCTTGCCCATGGCAGGAGGATAGCCCGCGGGGCGCTGGAGCCGTCGTTCGGGCTAGTCGTTCACCCGCTCGTGGAACTCCCCCGTCGACGTGCTGACGCGGATCTTGTCGCCCTCGCGAATGTGGGCGGGCACCTTCACCACGAGGCCGGTCTCGACCGTGGCGGGCTTCAGCACGCTGTTGACGGTGTCGCCCTTCACGGCCGGCTCCGTCTCGGTGATGACCAGGTCGACCTTGGCCGGCAGGCGAATACCGATGGCCGTGCCCTCGTGGAAGGTGACCTCGACCTCGTCGTTCTCCTTCACGTAGCTCATCGTGTCGCCGAGCACGTCGCGGTCCAGGCTGAACTGCTCGTAGGACTCGGTGTCCATGAACACGGGCCCCGTGTTGGGGTCGTCGTAGAGGTACTGGCACATGCGGGCGTCGAGCCAGGCCGTCTCGACGTCTTCGTTGGACGAGAACTTCTCCGTGATGTGCGTCCCGTTGTTCATGTTCTTGATCTTCATCTGCACGAAGCCGCGCTTGTTGCCGGGCGTGCGGTGCGTCACGTCGACGACCTGCCACAGGTCGCCCTTGTGCTTGATGAAGCTGCCCTTGCGAATGCTGGTTGCGTCCATGGAGGTCTCTCGCCGAAGTCCGGGTGCGTTCCGGGCGAGTGTACCCCTCACCCAGCGAATCCGCCCGTTTCTGGACGCAGACCGCCCCCTAGGGCGCTCCATCACGCTGAAAAGCCCACGCGAGCCTACGTCACTCTCCGCTCAGCCCATGGTGGATGCAGTGTGGCTCCCGTCGGCGGGCGTGGCGTGGTCTGCCCACGCGAGCCCCGCCGACGGAGCCGCAATGCGCCACCAGGGCTAGCGGAGAGCAGCGCGGTGGCGGATCTCGGTCCTAGAGAAGTAGTTCACGGTGAAGGACCGCAGCCAAGGCGTCTGCTTCCACGGGTTGCTCAGCACGGCATCGTCACCGAACGCCGTCCCGCGGCGTGCCGCATCGACCGCTTCGAACGCATTCGGCTTGTAGACGAAGTACAGGCGGAAGTCCGCCGTATCCGCCTCGATGTCCAAGCGGTTGCCGTTGACGCGTCCACCGATCGCCGCATCGCCGATGCTGTCGAACAGGTACACGTGCGAGTTCGCCTTGCCGGTCAGGTCCGGCTTGCGCCCCATGCCCGCCTCGCTGCGCAGGTCCACCACGTTGTTGGTGTCCCACGGGACGTTCGGGTTGAAGCGTGCCATCACGTAGATGTCGAGGAAGCCGGACTCCGCCGTCGAACCGTCCTCCGAACCGATGTTGCCGCCGCTGAGGCGCCCCATCAGGTTCTCGGACCAGGTGAAGCCGCGCCAGAGACCGGAGCGGGCCCTGGTGCCAAGCTCGAGGTACGACGCCTCCGGATGGGCATGCACCCCTCCGAACGTGTCGTCATCCTCGCTACGCCTCGGCGTGAAGCGGTCCCAGTAGCGGAACGGCTGCCAGATGACGATCTCGTCGGTGTCGTGGTCCGTCGCGTCCGTGCCGAAGCGGCCGCGGAACAAGCCGCGATCGCGCGTGCGCTCGTCCGCATCCAGCGACTTCGGCATGATCGCCTCGCCCTCGGCCAGTCGCGTGTAGTGCACCAACTCCGCCGTGTCCTCACGGACCACGCGCAGCAGACCCTCACGCGGGAAGCCGCGCGTTCGCGCCAAGCCGACCGTAGCCGCATCCGACGTCATGCCGGCGGACAGGTACGAGACGGGGATGTCCGCGAGGAAGCGCGCCTCGGCACCGGCCGCGTGATACGAGGCCTTCGTGCCCATCTGGGCGCGAGCACAGCGCTCCAGGATGATCTCGGTCTCGCCCTCGCGGCGGCTGCCGCGGTAGATGATGAGCTCACCCTCGACGAGGATCAGACCGCAGTCCTGGTCGTAGCCGTCCGGCGACTGGATGGCCTGGACACCGTCGTGGGTCCGCAGCCGGATCTCGTCGCCCTCTTCCTGCAGGCCGTCGGCGTTGGCCACGATGAGGGTCGTGTCCATCCCCTGACGCCAGATGAAGAGCTCGTCCATGAACGCCGTCACGAGGCCGCTACCCGAGATGGAGCTCTGGCCCCACTCGAGCTCGTCGCTCATCTCGTCCGGCAGCTCGCCACACGGGAACTTCAGGATGCGCGGGTGGCCGCGGCCGTCCGTACGCGGGGTCGTCGCACCGTCCTCGGCAGCCTCGACCTTCTCGTCGAGGAAGTCCACGAGCGCACACCAGTCACTGCTCGGGTCGCCCCAGCGCACGCCCATCTCCTGGCGGGTCGGGCTCTTCGTGCCGTCGGTGATGGTGATGACGTCGTTGCGTCCGCAGCGCTGGATCGGGTACGAGCGGAAGCTCTCCCACACGCGGAAGCAGGGCAGGAACTTCGAGTTCTCGTTCTCGCCACCGCCCTGGCCCTCGTGCTCCAGACCGCCGCGGTCGTCGAGGTTCGTCGTGTTCGTGCCGCGGAACTCCACGGAACGTGCGCCGTTCATGTCGAAACCGCGCGCCTGGTCGTAGGTGTAGGGCAGCCGCTCGTCGTTCTCGACCCAGGAGGGCCACAGCGCCTCCCACTGGGACGCATCCGGCGGCTCCTCAGGAGCGGGCGGGTCCTCGGGCTCGCGTGCGCCGGGATCCGGGACGTTCGGGATCTTCGAGTCGCCGTCTTCTTCGCCCTCGGTGCCGCCGAAGTCGCCGCCACCGCCGGAACCGTCAGGTGCGGGCTCCTCTTCCGGAGGCGGATCGCCACCGGTGTCGCCCTCTTCCTCGCCGCCGTCGCGCGCACCCGGGTCGACCGAATCACCGGCCTTGGGATCGGCCTCGTCGGACTCGTCACCGGGCTGGACGTCGCCGCCCTCGCTGCCGTCGTCCGCCGGGTTTTCCCCAAGCGGATCATCGCCATCGTCGCCACCGCTCGCGTCACCGCCGGAGCCGGGGCTCGGCGCAGGATCGTCACCCGTGCCGGGCTCGCCCGTGTCGCCGCCGTCGCCGGGGTCGACCGGGTCGGGCGTCGGGTCGCCGTCCTGCGGATCCTTCAGTCCGGGAGGCACGCCGTCGCCGGGCGTCGGATCAGCAGGATCGTCGGGCGTGGGAACGGGGTCCGGCGTCGGATCAGGATCCGGCGGCACGGGCGGCTCCTCGTCCGGCGGGGTCGGGGGCTCGGTGTCGGGCGGCAAGTTGCCTCCGACATCGACGGTCGTCCCGAAGAAGCCCCACGTCCATGCGCGCACGTTGTCGTCACGCACGAACAGGATGCCGGGGCTCGCAACCCTGCGGTCGATCGTGTCGTAGCGGATGATCTCGTGCGCCCCGGGATACTGCGAGCTGTCGGTGCCGATCAGCACGCGGGCCGTGCCGTCCATCCCGTAGTTGGACAGCATCTCGGCTTCGGCCTCGTCGCCGGGGTTGGGGTAGTCCTCGCCGGGCTCGCCCTGGCCGCCCGAGGCGTAGACCGAGACGGGCACGAGGTAGGCCGGGATCTCCGGCGTGCCCTCGGCGCCCACCCGGACGCCCCCGAGGATCTCGGTGATGAGGAAGTACGGCTGCGAGTTGTGGTGCTTCGACTCCCAGTAGCGCGTCACCGTGAACTCGGTGCCCTCGCGCTCGTAGTACACGAACTCCCAGCCGCCCCAGTTCTGGTCCTCGCTGGGGGAAGAAGACGTTCCGGCCGGGACGTTGCCGGTGAAGCGGACCTTGTGACAGCCCATCAGGGCGATGCCCTTGGATCCGAAGGCCTCTTCCGGGCTCTCGCCATCCTGGTTCCAGATCGGAACCGTCTTC
>JAHEIK010000360.1 GCA_024639415.1 Planctomycetota bacterium | reverse complement strand
GCGACGTCTCCGTTGATCGTGGCGGCCCCGGTGTACACGAACACGCCGTCGTCGTGCGAGACGTAGAGCAGATCGCGGCTCGGATCGACGAAGACCACGTACGCGTTGTCCGTCGTAATCAGTGTCGCCGGTCCCGTAAGTGTGCGGGACGGTGCCACGTCCCCATCGAGTGCGGTCACGCCGTCGAAGAACTTGATCGCGCCGTTGTTGAAGTCGCCAACGATGAGCGTGTCGCCGCGGCTGTCGTAGTGGACGCCGTAGGGCCGGTTGAGCTGTGTGTTGACGGCGCCGCCGATGACGCTGTCCGGCGCCACGTTGCCGTCCGTGGCGTTCTCGGGGCGCCAGATGAGCACCTCGCGGCCGTCGATGTCGCCAACGAAGAGTGTCGGCTCGCGCAGCACGACGGGGCCGCCGTCATCCGTGCCGCCTCCTCCACAGCCGGAGAGCACAGCCAGGGCAGCGACGAGACACGCAAGGGAGACGAGGGCACGCATGATCATCCTCCGGTCGGTGAGCCATGCGTAGCGTACCGCCGGGGTCGCACGCACCGCACCCAGACGGGGCGCGTCTGAACGGGAAGAAGACGAACCGCAGAGGACGCAGAGGACACAGAGCGCGCCCGGAGATTCGAGCGCGGGGTTCCGTTCCCCAGCCCCTTGCGGTTCCTGAGCCCCCAAGTGACACCCGTGCGCGCGCACTGGGATCATCCGGAGGCGCCCCTGAGCTGTCGGTGCGCAGAGCCTGGCTGGCAGCCTTCCGGCTTCCTGCTCCGCTCCGTGTCCTCTGTGTTCTCTGTGGTTCAACTCCGAGTGGCAAGCGGCCCGCCACGGGGACCTCGGCTCGGATGGCACACGGGTCACTGCATGGGACCCGGCCGAGGGGACGCTAGACTCGGACCCCCCTTGCCTGGAGGACAGCATGTCGACCGGAACCCGAGACTCGTTCGAGACCCGCACAGAACTCACGGTGGGGGACAAGACCTACGCCATATGGTCGCTGCCGGCCTTCGACGCCGCGACCGGCGCGGATGTGGCGACCCTGCCCTACTCGCTGCGTGTGCTGATGGAGAACCTCCTGAGGCGCGAGGACGGCCGTACGGTCCGCAAGGAGGACATCGAGGCCATCGCCGCGTGGGATCCCACGGCCACACCCTCGGCCGAGATCGCCTTCATGCCGGCGCGCGTCCTGCTGCAGGACTTCACGGGCGTGCCGGCCGTGGTCGACCTCGCCGCGATGCGCGAGGCGACCGCCGCCCGCGGCGTGGACGCGGCGCGCATCAACCCCCAGGTGCCGGTCGATCTCGTGATCGACCACTCCGTCCAGGTCGACCAGTTCGGCGGACCGGACGCCTTGGCGGCGAACGTGGCCCGTGAGTACGAGCGCAACCGCGAGCGCTACGAGTTCCTGCGCTGGGGCGCGAGCGCATTCGAGAACTTCCGCGTCGTGCCGCCCGGCACGGGCATCGTCCACCAGATCAACCTCGAGTACCTGGCCTCCACCGTCTTCTCCGTGCAGAAGGACGGGCAGTGGCTCGCCTACCCGGACACGCTCGTCGGCACCGACAGCCACACCACGATGGTGAACGGCCTCGGCGTGCTCGGCTGGGGCGTCGGCGGGATCGAGGCCGAGGCGGCCATGCTGGGCCAGCCGATCTCGATGCTGATTCCGCAGGTCGTGGGCTTCAAGCTCACGGGCGAGATGCCCGCCGGTGCGACGGCGACTGACCTCGTGCTGACCGTCACCCAGCGCCTGCGGGAGGTGGGTGTCGTCGGCAAGTTCGTCGAGTTCTTCGGTCCGGGGCTGCAGGGCCTGACGCTCGCCGATCGCGCCACGCTCGCCAACATGGCACCCGAGTACGGCGCCACGATGGGCTTCTTCCCGATCGACGAGAAGACCATCGACTACCTGCGCTTCAGTGGCCGCCCGGACGAGCAGGTCGCGTTGGTCGAGGCCTACGCGCGTGAGCAGGGGCTCTTCCTGACGCCGGAGTCGCCCGACCCGCGCTACAGCACGGTCGTAGAGCTGGACATGGGCTCGGTCGACATCAGCCTCGCAGGTCCGCGGCGTCCGCAGGACCGGATCTCGCTGACGGATGCGAAGGCGTCGTTCGACGCAACACGCGACGAGATCCTGAAGCCCGAGGAGGCCGGCGGCACGGCACTGGCGACTGCGGTCGAGACCAGCGTCGGCACCCTCACCCATGGGGCGATCGTCATCGCCGCGATCACCTCCTGCACCAACACGAGCAACCCCGCCGTGATGGTGGCGGCGGGCCTCGTCGCCAAGAAGGCGGCCGCACTGGGCCTGAAGTCCAAGCCGTGGGTGAAGACCTCCTTGGCGCCGGGCTCGCGCGTCGTTACGCGCTACCTCCAGGAGGCGGGTCTGCTCGAGTCGCTGGAGGCCATCGGCTTCTCGCTCGTCGGCTACGGCTGCACGACGTGCATCGGCAACAGCGGCCCCCTGCCCGACGAGGTCCGGGAGGCGATCACCGAGGGCGACCTGATCGTCGCGTCGGTGCTCTCGGGCAACCGCAACTTCGAGGGCCGGGTCAACCCGCAGACCAAGGCCAACTACCTCGCCTCGCCGCCGCTGGTCGTGGCCTATGCGCTGGCCGGCTCCATGGAGATCGACATCGCGCGCGAGCCCCTCGGGACCGACGCCGAGGGCAACCCCGTGATGCTGGCCGACCTCTGGCCGACCTCCGAGGAGATCCAGGCGACGATCCAGCAGGGCGTCAAGCGCGAGCAGTTCGAGAGCGAGTACGCGACCGTCTTCGAAGGCGACGAGACGTGGCGCTCCCTGCCGGCACCCGCCGGCGATCGCTTCGCGTGGAGTGACGCCTCGACCTACGTGCGCTTCCCCTCGTTCCTCGAGGACGTACCGGCGGAGCCGCCGGCAGCTCGGGAGATCGCCGGGGCGCGGCTGCTGGCACTGCTGGGCGACTCGGTCACCACGGATCACATCTCGCCCGCTGGCGCCATCGCGAAGGACGGCCCTGCCGCGGCGTGGCTCACGGAACGCGGCGTCGAGGCGCGCGACTTCAACTCGTTCGGCTCCCGGCGCGGCAACCACGAGATCATGATGCGCGGGACGTTCGCGAACATCCGCTTGCGCAACCGCTTGGCACCCGGCACGGAGGGGGGCTGGACGAAGCATCCGGACGTGGCCGAGCCGATCTCGATCTACGACGCTGCGATGCGCTACAAGGCCGCCGGCACGCCGCTGATCGTCATCGCGGGCAAGGACTACGGCATGGGCTCCTCGCGCGACTGGGCGGCGAAGGGCACCAACCTGCTCGGCGTACGCGCCGTGATTGCGACGTCCTACGAGCGCATCCACCGCAGCAACCTGATCGGGATGGGGGTGCTTCCGCTCGAGTTCCTCGACGGCACCGGCTACGCCGACCACGGCCTGGACGGGAGCGAGAGCTTCGACATCGCGGGCATCGCCGGCGACCTTGCGCCCGGCAAGGTCGTCACCGTGAAGGCCACGAAGCCCGACGGCAGCGTCGACGAGTTCGAGGTCCGCGTGCGCATCGACACGCCCGACGAGCTCGACTACTACCGCCACGGCGGGATCCTGCACTACGTACTGCGCGAACTCTGGAAGTAGATCCCATGCAGAAGCTGTCTCTCCTCGCCCTGGCCACCTTCCTGCTCGGTGCGCTCGCAGGCGCGCCCGCGGCATCCGCCGAGGACCGTGCGCTCATCTCGCGGGACGTCCTGTTCGGCAACCCGGACCGCGCGGGCCTGCAGTTGAGCCCCGACGGCACGGCCTTGGCCTTCTTGGCGCCGCTGGACGGTGTGATGAACGTCTGGGTCGCTCCGCTAGCCGACCCGCAGGCTGCGCGCGCGGTCACGAAGGACACGAAGCGGGGGATCCAGCGCTACCGCTGGTGCTACGACAACCGCCATCTGCTCTACTTGCAGGACGACGCCGGCGACGAGAACTGGCGCTTGCATGCGCTGGACCTTGTCACGGGGGCGGTGCGCCACCTCTCTCCGGAGAAGGGCGTCACGGCAAGGATCGAGGACATGAGTCCGAAGTTCCCGGGCGAGGTGCTCGTCGGACTGAACGATCGGGACCCGCGTTTTCACGACCTGCACCGCATCGACATCGCGACGGGCAAGCGCACGCTCGTGGAGCGTAACGAGGGCTTCCTCGGCTTCGTCACCGACGACGACTTCCGCGCCAGGTTTGCCTCGCGCCCGTCGCCGACCGGCGGCCAGAGTCTCTTCCGCAAGAACGCGGAGGGCGCGTGGGAGGCGTGGCAGGAGGTCGGCCCCGAGGACGCCATGACGACGGCCCCCTTGGGCTTCGACAAGACCGGCGGCGTGCTCTACATGCGCGACTCCCGCGGTCGCGACACCACCGCGCTTACCTCTGTCGACCTGGCCACCGGCAAGCAGACGGTCCTCTTCGAGAGCAAGAAGGCCGACGTGGCCGGCGTCAGCGTCCACCCGACGGAGAAGACCGTCGAGGCCGTCAGCGTCAACTACGAGCGAGCCGAG
>JAHEIK010000049.1:4794-14592 GCA_024639415.1 Planctomycetota bacterium | reverse complement strand
TAGGGGCCTTGGGAGCCTGAGCATCGCGAAGGCGAGTCTTGGCCCGTCTCGATCGGCGCCGCAGGCGCGCACGACAGCCCACGGGGAGGGCCAAGACTCGCCCGCCGCCTTGGGCGCCGGCCTCCCAAGGCCCCTACCCGAACAGCGCTCGTGGCCGCGCCTCTCAGGGGCGATCCGGCGTGCTGGTGCGACGGCGCCGCAAGGAGGCTGTGGGGGTGTGATCGAGAGGGCCTTCTGCTGCGCCCGTTGATGCCCTCGCTGCGTCGACTCCCGGCCCGGATGCGCTTCCTGAACGTGCAGGAGCACGCCTCGGTCGCGAATCCGCGCCGTGCTGCCGACTCGCTTCGGCCTCCACGGGCTCGCGACGAAGTCCTCTCGAGCACACCCCGCCGTGGCGTGGTCTGCCACTCCCACACGACCTGCGGTCGTGTGGGGCCCATGGGTACGTGCGTCTGGTAATGCGCATTCGCCGGCTCAAGCGCTGGCTCGAGGCCGGCCTCGTTCGCACGACGACGACGCCGCGCCGCCGAGCACCAGCACGCCGGATCAGCCGGTGCGGGCGACGATGGGGCAAGCCACGAAGTGATCCGTCTCCAACTCCTGGAGCTTCGGGACCTCTTCGGCGCAGGACGGCTCGGCGAGCGGGCAGCGCGTGCGGAACGGACAGCCTGACGGCTTGGCAAGCGGACTCGGCACCTCGCCCTCGAGCGCGATGCGGTCCGGCCGCTTCAGCGACGGATCCGGCAGGGGCACGGCTGACAGCAGCGCCTGCGAGTAGGGGTGGAGGGCGTTCTCGTACACGCGCTGTGCAGGGCCCAACTCCACGATGTTGCCGAGGTACATCACCGCGATGCGGTGGCTGATGTGCTCGACGACCGAGAGGTCGTGCGCGATGAACAGATACGTGAGCCCGAACTCCTCCTGCAGGTCCTGCATGAGGTTGATGACCTGGGCCTGGATCGACACGTCCAGCGCCGACACCGGCTCGTCCGAGATCACGAGGCGCGGGTTGGTCGACAGCGCACGTGCGATACCCACACGCTGCCGCTGGCCACCGCTGAACTCGTGCGGGTAGCGGTGCGCCTGCTCACCGGTCAGGCCGACCTTCTCGAGCAGCCACGCGACCTTCTCGTCGCGCTCGGCGAGCGTCAGCTTCGGCTGATGGACGCGCATCGGCTCCGCGATGATGTCGCCGACCGACCAGCGCGGGTTGAGCGACGAGTAGGGATCCTGATAGATCATCTGGATCTCGGCGCGGATCGGGCGCATCTCACCACGCGAGAGGGGCACGAGATCCACCGTCTCGCCGTTGCGGCGCGTGAAGTCCATCGTGCCGGCGGTGATGTCCACCAGCCGCATGATGCCCTTGCCGACGGTGGTCTTGCCGCAGCCGGATTCGCCGACGAGGCCCAGCGTCTCGCCCTGGCGGATGTCGAACGAGATGTCGTCCACCGCCTTGACGTCCCCGACGTGCCGCAGGAAGACGCCCGCGTGGATCGGGTAGTAGATCTTCAGGTCCTGGACCTCGAGGAGCGACTTGTCGGAGGGCACGTGGGCGCTCATGCCTGCTCCTTCGCTGCGGGGGTGTCGGACGGGTCGACGAGGTGGCAGCGGCACTTGCGGCCGGCGCCGACCTCGACGAGTTCGGGCTCCTCCTCGTCGCAGCGGTCGAACCTCTCGGGGCAGCGTGTAGCGAACTTGCAGCCCTTGGGGAAGTCGAACACGCTCGGCACGATCCCGGGGATCGTGTCGAGGCGCCTCTTGCGCTCACGGTCGGGACGCGGCAGGGAGCGCAGGAGGCCGCGCGTGTAGGGGTGCAGCGGATCTGCGAAGAGGTCCTCGACGCGCGCGATCTCCTGGATCTTGCCGCCGTACATGACCGCCACGCGCTGGCAGGTCTCAGCCACGACCGCGAGGTCGTGCGTGATCAGGAGGATGGACGCATCTCCCGTCTGCTCGCGCGCCTTGAGCATCAGATCGAGGATCTGCGCCTGGATCGTCACGTCGAGCGCCGTCGTGGGCTCGTCCGCGATGAGCAGGGCCGGGTGCAGGGCCAGGGCCATGGCGATCATCGCGCGCTGGCGCATGCCGCCGGAGAACTGGTGGGGGTAGTTCTTCAGTCGCGATGCGGCGTCGGGGATGCCCACGAGCGAGAGCATCTCTGCGGCGCGCTCGCGCGCGTCGTCCTTGCTCATGACCGCGTGGTGCCGAACGGCCTCCATCAACTGGAAGCCGATGCTGTACACCGGGTTCAGGGCGGTCATCGGCTCCTGGAAGATCATCGAGATGTCGTTGCCGCGAATCTTGCGCACGTCCTCGAAGGACATCTTCATCATGTCCCGGCCACGGAACTTGATCTCGCCGGCGTCGATCCACCCGGGCGGGTTGGGGATCAGGCGGATGACGGAGAGCGCCGTCACGGACTTGCCGCTACCGGACTCGCCGACGAGGCCGAACACCTCGTTCTCGTAGATCTCGAAGTCCACGCCGTCGACGGCCTTGGCTACGCGGCCTTCGACCTTGAAGTAGGTCTTGAGGCCCTTGACCTCGAGCAGCTTCTTGCGCTCGTCCTTCGGGCGGTTGCTTGCGTCCGTGCTCATGCGTCCGTCACCTCAACCTCGAGAAGACCTTGGGGTCGAACGCTTCCCGGACCGCTTCGCCGATCATGACGACGCAGTAGAGCGTCGCGGCCATGGCCAGCGTCGGGACGACCAGGAGGTGCGGGTAGAACTTCACGTTCTCGAGACCCTGACGCAGCAGGGCGCCCCAGCTCGGCGTGCCCGGCGGCAGACCGAAGCCGAGGTAGTCGAGCGAGACCAGCGTCGAGATGTAGGCCACGATGCCGAACGGCGCGAACGTCACCACAGGCACCAGCGCGTTGGGCAGGATGTGCTTCGTGATGATCTTCCAGTCGGAGACGCCGGCGCCGACCGCGGCCTGGACGTAGTCCTTGGACTTCTCCCGGTAGAACTCGCCGCGCACGTAGTACGTGATGCCCAGCCAGCTGCGCAGCACGATGAGCATGACGACCAGCATCGCGAACGTTGGTTGGATCAGCGACGCGAGGATCATGATCACGAACAGGAACGGGATCGAGCCCCAGATCTCCACGAAGCGCTGGGAGAGGATGTCCACCCAGCCGCCGTAGTAGCCCTGCATGCCGCCGATGACGACGCCGATGGCATAGCCGACGAAGGCGACGGCGATCGCGAAAAGGATGGACAGGCGGAAGCCGTAGAGCATGAGCGGGACGAGGTCGCGCCCGGAGACGTCCGTGCCGGCGGGGATCCCGCGGCTCGTGCTCGGATGGTTCGGTGGCGGGTCCTGGATCTCGTGACGCAGGCTCTGGGGCGAGTGCGGGTAGATCGGCATGATGCACCATGCACTACCGGCCTCGAAAACCTCGAGGTTGGCCTCCATCTGCTTGACCTGCGCGTCGTGTTTGTCGAGACGCCTGCCCTCGCGTTCCCACTTGCGCTTCTCGAAGTTCTTGGCGTCGGCGCCCGGCGGGTTCGCTTCGTGGGCAGAGCGCTCCGTGGCGAGCTCCGCCTTCTTGGCTTCGACTTCCTTGCGCAGGACGCTGGGGTCCTCGCTGTACTTCTCGAAGAGGCCGTAGTCGACCTCGCTCTCGCCGATCTGCCCGAAGTCGCTCTTCTTGTTGAAGGGCGTGATCTTCAGGAAGACGACGACATCGTCCATCCACTCGGCGATGGCCGGGAAGGCGAGCTTGCCGTTGTAGTAGATGGCGAGCGCGCGGTGGTTGACGAGCATCTCGAGGAAGAGGGAGGTGGCGAACAGCGTGGTGATCGCCACGAAGGACCAGTAGCCGCGCCGGATCTGCTTGAAGCGACGCAGGCGCTTCTGCGTGATGGGCGTCGCGCGCATGCGGAAGCCCAGCAATCGCCCCACGCGCACGACGATCTTGGGGAACACCTTGTGCGCAAGGAGGTAGCCCAGGAACAGGACGACCGCGACCTGGAGGAGGGTGAAGAGGAAGTCCAAGCGCCTCTGGTGCTCCTAACTGAACCGGACCCGTGGGTCGACGATGGCCAGGATGATGTCGGACAGGATGTTGCCCACGAGCCTGAGCGACACCGCGATGACCACGATGCCCATCAGCACGGGGTAGTCACGTCCGACGAGGGACATGTAGCCCAGGAGGCCCATGCCCGGAATGTTGCACGTCTTCTCGATGAGGAAGGACCCGGCCAGCATCAGGCCGATGGCGTGCCCGATGCCCACGCAGAGCGGGATGAGCGAGTTGCGCAGCGCGTGGACGTAGATCACGCGCCGCTCGGTCAGACCCTTGGCGAAGGCGGTTCGCACGTAGTCGGCGCCCAGGTTGTCGAGCAGCGAGTTCTTCATCAGGATCGTCATCGTGGCAAAGCCGCCCATGACGTAGCCGATGATCGGGATGACCGTGTGGTGAACCTGATCCTTGATGCACCACCAGTACTCACCGGCGGCCCACATGTCGTCCCAGTTCTCGGAGCGGAAGCCTCCCAGGGGGAAGATCTTCCAGACGAGATCGGTGGCGAAGAGCATCATCAGGATCAGCGCCGCGACGAAGCCCGGCACCGAGTAGCCCATGAACACGACCATGGAGGAGCCCGTGTCGAAGAGGGAGCGATGCTTCAGCGCCTTCTTGATGCCGAGCGGGATGCAGATGATCCACGTCAGCAGGTAGCCGATCAGTCCGAAGTAGATCGAGATCGGGAACTTCGAGATGATCGTGTCCAGCACGGGATCCGAGAAGCGATAGGACGTCCCGAAGTCACCCTGGATGATGCCGCTGAAGCCGCCCTTGTCCTCGTCCGGATACAGGCCGAGCCAGATCAGGTAGCCCACGGGAATCGACTTGTCGAGCTTGTAGTAGCGCTTGAGCTGGTCGATCGCCTCTTGGGGGAGCGCCAAGTCGGCTGAGCCGGCCCCGCCGCCGCCCTCTGAGGCGCGCGCTTGCTGCATCTGCAGCTTGGCCTGCTCGATCGGACCGCCGGGGGCCAGCCGGATCACGGTGTAGACCAGGAGCGTGATGCAGATGAACGTGATCGGGACGAGGAGCAGGCGCCGGATGAAGTAGCTGGTCATCCCGTGCACGGATCGGATCTCCTCTGGCCGCGCGGCATCCTACAGGCCGGGCGGCTGGTCCCTAGGGCTTATGTTCGCGCCCGCTACTTCTTGGCCCAGGGCCTGACGACCTCTTCCCCCAACGGCAAGGGCTTGTTGTCCGCCCGTGCCTTCTCGAGGGCCTCGGTCTTCTCGGCGTCCCACCACCACAGCAGCATGGCGTCACGTTCCGGAACCTGCCCGATGCGTGTGAAGTAGCTGTCCGGGTGCCCGAAGCGGTCCCAGTAGAGGATCCGCTGGTGCCCGGCGTACCAGCCGAGTGCGTAGGGGATCTCCGCGAACACCAGGCGGTCGACCTCGCGCATGATCTCCTTCTGCGCCTCGCGCTCGAAGGTGACGTCGTACGTCTTCAGCAGCGCGTCGACCTTCTCGTTCTGGAAGCCGCAGATGTTGTTGTTGTTGTCCTTGAGCGCAAGGTCGGAGCGCCATGAGGTCTCGGGGTTCGGGAAGAGCAGCGCACCCCAGGACTGGAAGTGGATGCCGAACTGGCGCTGCGAGATCTTCTTCAGCAGCGTCGATCCGTCCATCAGCTCCAGGTTGAACTTGATGCCCGCGTTCTCGTAGTCCTCCTTGAGGACTAGCCAGATGCGCTCCCAGCCCTGGGCCCCGTAGCGCATCGTCACCTCGAAGCGGTTGCCGTCGTTGCCAAGCAGGTAACCCTCTTCGTCGCGCTTGGTGTAGCCGGCCTTGGCCAGCAGTTCCTCGGCGCGGTCGGGGTCGAAGCGGATTGTCTCGTTGGCCTCGGGATCGCCCCAGTCGCGGCCCGGGAAGTACGAGTCGATGTACTGGTACTCGTTGAAGAAGAGCTTCTCGAAGAGCTTCTCACGATTGAAGAGGTGGGCGAAGGCGAGGCGCACGTTCCTGTCGTTGAACGGGGGCTTGCGCATGTTGAACGCGATGCCTTGGTAGCCTTCCGGCGACTCGTTGTAGATCTTGCGCTTCTGCACCCAGCCCTTCTGGACGATATCTTCCTTCGGCACGTCCTGGACCCAGCGCTGCGCGCGGCTCACGCGGAACCAGTCCAGTTCGCCGTTCTTGAACTTCTCGTACTGCAGCTCACGGTCGCGCACGATCTGGAACTGGATCTTGCCGAAGTTGTAGGTGTGCTTGCCCCAGCCCTCGTTCTCGGCCCACCAGTCGTCACGGCGCGTGAGGGTCAGCGAGGTGCCCTTCTTCAGGTCCTTCGACGCGGCCAGGTGGTACGGGCCCGTGCCCGGCATGAACTTCCAGTTGTATTCCTCGAGGTACTTCTTCCCCGGAATCCGCAGGTACTTGGCCGGGCGGATGAGCATGCCGCCGAAGTAGAGGAACTGGCGCCAGTTCATCTTCTTCGTCTTCACCTTGACGGTGTACTTGTCGACGATCTGGGGCTCTTCGTAGCCCTCCCCGTAGACGAGGACGTTGCTCGGATCCTTGCGGTCCTCCTGGGTCATATGCCACCACGTCGCCTGGACGTCGTCGGCAGTGACTTCGGAGCCGTCGGCGAAGCGCGCCCTCTCGTCGAGGCGGAACCAGAACGTCTGCGTCTTGCCGTCCGGATTGTTCTCGATCTTCCAGTGGCTGGCGAGCGAGGGGATGTACTCCGTCGTTTCCGGGTGGACGCCGATCAGGGACTCGTACATCAAGCTGTGTACGGTGCTGATCGTGACGAGGTTCGAGTTCGGGCCATCCGTCCGCAGCGTCGGCACGAAGGTCGCCCAGACCTCGATGTACGGGCGATCCTGCAGGTCGCGCTTGGCCTTGGGATCCCCGATGAGCGGGTAGTCCGTGGCGGTGGTCCACTCGTCGGCGTTGAACGGGACGGGGTCGGGGAAGTCGACCTTGTAGCCCTCGATGGCCGTGACGCTGATGTCCGCGCCCTTGTCGCCGCCACAGCCGGCGCAGAGCGCCAAGGCGAGGAGGCCGAGCACCACGAGGGGCGTGGCCTGTCCGAACGTCCGCTGCGTCCTTGCGATCCCGGTTCCGCTGCTCATCGGTCCCTCCCGTGCCGGGCCGGGACGGCGCAGATGGCGGCCGGCCCGCGGCGAGCGGATTGTAGCCGCCTCCATCGGCGCGGCGCCCGCTTGCCGGGGCGCTCGGCCGCCGAAAGCGGGGTGGTCAGCGGACCGGGGCGGTGCCCTTCGGCCGGATGCCCTTGGGGAGGCCTGCAAGCACGGCTGCTTTCGTGCTGCGCAGCGCCCGTGCGCCGCCGTAATCGATGCGCAGCGTCCGTCCCGCGCCGTCGATCCACCAGGTGGAGGTGGTCGCGCCGCCCAGCTCACGCAGCTCGACGCGCCAGGTCGGGACGCGCTTGCCCTCGTGCTCGATCTCCTCCTCGGCGGCGACGAAGAGCGCCGACGCGAGCCCGACCGTGCCCATGCCTTCGTTCAGCGGGCGGTAGTGCAGGCACGCGCCCTTCTCTCGCGGGAGGTGTTCCACAACGGCCGAGACGAGATAGGACGGGATGATGGGCAGGTCCTGCGGCAGCGCCACCCGCCGTGTCTGCGGTTTGCCCTCGATGGGGGGCCACGTCACCGCCCAGGCGGGCGCCTCCCCCTTGACCTCGGAGCGGGCGCCCTTGCCGACCCAGCCGTTGAGCAGGTTCTCGTAGCGGGTTGACAGGGGTGTGAGGCCGCCCTCCGTCACGCGCACCCGTAGGTCCACGGCTTGATGGTTGGTGCCCCACTGCTTGCCGCCGTCGAAGCCGACTTCGTGGCGGAGTGTGAGTACACCCTTCTCGCGCTTGAGCACGCCGTGCTCGTAGCCCAGCTGCGTCTTGCCGTCGAGCGTGAAGCGGTACCAGACCTCGCGCGGCTTCTGTGCCAAGTTCGACAGGTCGAGGGTCTTGATCGTCGCCTGCGGCAGCGGCTTGGCCGGCTTGCCCTTCTCGACGGGCGCGAGCGTCACGCCCAGGGGACCGGCGGCGAACGCGACCTTGATCTGCTTGGCTCCGCGCTGCAGCGTGCACGGAATCTCAGCCGCCTCGTCCTTGGCCTCCGCCTGCGCCTTCGCCTTCGCCTGCGCGAGAGCTTCGACCGTGGCGACGGCCTTGCCAGCGTAGGAAACGATGACGTCACCCGGCCGGATGCCCTTGGCCTGCGCCTGGCTGCCGTCGGACACGAACGTCACGAGGAGTCCCGTGGCGGGCGGTGCGAGCAGGGCCTGCTCCACCGCATTGCCCGCGGGCTCCTCACCCGCCATGGCGGGAGCTACGAGGCCGAGCAGGACGAGCGTGAGCAGGCAGTTGCGCATGGGGGCCTCCGGAGCGGCGACCCACTGTACGCGCGTGCCCCCGGCTACGGGGTGCTGAAGGAGTGCAGGAGGTAGGGCAGCGGCGGTGCGCTTGGGGCGCTGGCGCACGCCATCTCGGCCGACAGGGCTTGTGCCCGCGCGTTCAGGATCCACGTGCCCACGGGCATCACGGGGACGATCACGGAGCGGCAGGTCACGGTCGTCCTACCCGCTCCGTCCGTGGCGGTGACGCGGATCAGGTACACGCGGCCGTCGCCGGGATAGTCCCGCTGGACGCGCAGGCGCAGGCTCGCGGGAGACGTGCCCACCGCGTCGGGCGCGAAGGGGGCGGCCCCGTGGTCCTCGTCGCTGAACACGTCCACGGTGACGCTGACGGGGCCGTCGCAGGCGTCTGTGGCCGCCGCGGCAAAGCCGATCGGCAGCAAGCCGTTCCGCGCCGGCCACAGCAGCGGCCGCAACAGGCTCGTCGTGATCACGGGCGGTGTGCTGTCCTGCACGGTGACCGTGAGGTCGCAGGTCGCGGTGAGCCCGGCGCTGTTGGTGACCGTGATCTCGACGAGATGATCGCCACCACCGACGTAGGGATGGTTGAAGAGAATCGCCATGCTCGTGGGGGCAGGGCCCGCCGGCACCGCGACCGTCAGCTCGTCCGTGCCGTCCACGGAGACGACGGCCGTGAACGCCTTGCCCGTGGGCTCGACGACCGGGAACGAGAGCGAGACCGGCGTTCCCGCAGGCCCCGCGCACGGCACGCTCTGATCCCCCGGGCACGTGACCTGAGGAGGGGTGCCCAGGTCGATGCCCGCGTCCGTGGTGTCGTTGTCGATGCCGAGCGTCACGCTTGCCGTGTCGATGATGAAGTCGCTGTCCAGGGTCGGATCCCCCCCCTGGTTCGCCGGCACCAGCGTGGCGCTCGCCGGCGGTGTGACCGTGATCGTGAAACTGCCGGGCAGGACGGCCGGGAAGCGGTAGGCGCCTGCGAGGTCGCCCACGGTGGCCCAGCCGACCGTGCCGCCGATGTTCAGCGTGCCCGTGAAGGCGAACGGAATGCGCGGGAGTGCCGGCTCGGCCGGATCCTGGATGCCGTTGATGTTCAGGTCCTCCCACGCGCGACCGCCCAGCGTCGCGGGAATCCGGTCGTCGTCCACGGCGTCGACCACGACGTTGACGGTGCCGGACACGACGACGGGCGCCCCCACGTTGCCATTGTCCGCGAGAACCGTCGGCACCGCCGTGGACGCGGAGGCGCCCTGCTCGAGATTCACCGTGCTGCCGCCCGCCTGGTCGAAGTCGTAGGCGAGGACGGTCGCGGAGACCACCGAGTTGTCGCGGATGTCCAGGTTCAGCGTGTAGTCGTCCTGGGTCGCGTTGGCGTCGATCTCGATGCCGTTGCGACCTGCTCCGGTGACGTTGTTCCCACGGATGGCGACATCCCACGTA
>JAHEIK010000049.1:0-4784 GCA_024639415.1 Planctomycetota bacterium | reverse complement strand
GCGCCTGCGGGCGGACGAGGATGGCGTCGCGCGTCGATCCCACGGCGTGGGTGATCTCGTTGTCGTCGATGCGCACGCTGGCGTTGATTCCGCCGCTGTTGCTGCTGCCCTCGATGCGAATGCTCTCCCCGACCGAGCCGGTGATCGTGTTGTCACGGACGATCGCCCAGGCTGTCGTGGACGGCCCATCGATGTCGATCAAGATGTCGGGAGCGAGGGCCGCGCTCATGATGTTGTCGGCGATCAGCACGGACGCGAAGGTGCCCGTGTTGCTCGTGTCGCCCAGGTCGAAGTCCACGCAGTTGCCGATGGCGGCGGCCGGATTGAAGATGTTGTCGGTGATGCGCGCGCTGACGCGCGGCGCCCCCGGCGACTGCACGTTCACCTTGATCGCGTCGTCCCGCATGCCCTCGAAGTGGCTCAGCCGCACGATGAGATCGAGCACCGCGGCGTCGCTCACCTCGATCTCGAGCCCGTCTTGATTGTCGGCAGGAGCGAGGAGGTCCGCCCGCAGCACTTCGACCGTGGTCTGGGTGGTGCCGCTGAGGCCGATGAACATCGCCTTGCCACCGTAGCCGACGGGAAAGTACAGCGAGTCCAGCGTGACGATCCCGTTCACCTCGTCGAGGTCGACAACGCCGCCGGTTATGCCGGCGTTCGCGTCCAGACGAAAGCCCTCGAGGGTGATGTTCCCCGTGAAGTTCGTGGCCTCGATGGCGGAGCCGGCACCTCCGTCGATCGTCGCGCCGGTGTAGGCGGCGGCGCGGAGCGTCAGATCTCCCATCCCGCCGCCGATAGCCGAGCCCATGAGGGACAGGTCGACGTTCTCGGCGTAGGAGCCGTTCGCCACTTCGATCACATCACCGGGACTCGCGTTGTTCACCGCCGCCTGGATGGTCGGCTGGGCCGCCGGCACGAGGATGGTCGCGCCCTGGGACGGCGCACCGCCGGCGAGCAAGAGGAGAGTGACGACAAAGAGGCACGCAGTGTTGTGTGTCACGCGGCGGACGGTCGCGGTAGGCATGAGCCCTCCTGTAGGGGACAGGATACCGCTCGCGCTTCGAGGAGAGAATGCACTGCGTGAGTGCGCGGACGATTGGGTGGGCCTATTCCCGCACTCGGCGGTACGAAGTGCCGTAACCGTCGTAGACGTTCTCCGACATCGACAGCGTGTCGTCCGGTCCGAGTTGCAGGACGAACTCCTGGTCTCCCGGTTGCAGCAGGATCATCCACTGCGGCTCGCTGGAGAAGATCGTCTTGCCCTTGCGCACCGTAAAGGGCTGGATGCTCCGTGTGACCGGCGGCCCCTGGCGCAGCAGCGTGTTCGCCGCGCCGATCACGATGCGTTCGCGCCCACGCCGCTCCTTCCTCGGGAGGCTCGTGCCGTCGAGGCCCCCGCTCGTTCCCGTCGACTCCCACGTGCCCAGGAAGGCAGCGGGCAGCGTGAGCGGGGCATCATCCTCCAGCTCGGGAGCCGGCGTGAGCTCTTCCGCCGTGCCGAGGATCACGCTCAGCAGGCCTTGGATGTCGCCGTGCTCGAACACGCGCGGCTGCCAGGAGACGGCGGGCTCCTCCGGCGTGCGCCCCAGGCGCAGCGACCACGGTGGACGGAAGCCGGCCGCCACGCTGAAGCGCATGTCCCCGACGGCGTCACGGTCTCCGGGCAGCCACGCCGTCCAGCCGTCGGCGAACGTGCGGAAGCGCCGGTACACCGAGCGCACGCGCTCTGTATCTGACGCGCCTGCGAGCACGTCGTCCTCCCGTAGCAAGGGTGCACTGCCGCCCGCGACTACGCGTGTGTCGCCGAAGGGCACGGGCCGGATGAGGTCGGCCACCACCTGCCCGTCGACTTCGTAGAGCGAGCGCCAAGCGAGCAGGCTCGCGGGCAACGGCATGAGGCGCGCTCGCACCGGAACGTGCCCGCGGCTGCGCGCCAGGGCGGCTTGCGTCTCGAGCGCCTCCGACCGCTGATGCAGGGCGAAGCCCGTGTAGAGCACGAGGAACGCGACGGCAACCAGCGCCGGTCTTCGCGAGCGCCGACGCGCGGCGAACACCAAGGTCAGGAGCAGCACGAGTGTGAGGAGGGGATCGATGATCGGGTACAGGTCGAGCGTGGCGTTCTCGAGCGAGAAGGGCCAGTACACCTTGGTGCCGTAGCTCGTAGACAGATCGAGCGGCGCGTGGGTGAGAGCGCCTAGCACGGCCGCTCCGAGGGTGAGTCCCGCGCGGCGGCGGAAGCCGGGCAGCAGGAGCAGGACGGCGCCCGCGAGGAGGCCCATCACCGGTGCCATCAGATAGGCGTGCGTGAAGTGACGATGCAGCTCCCAGGGCAAGGCGGGGTCGGCCAGCGGTGTGAGCAGCACGTCGGCGTCGGGCAGCAGCCCGCCGGCGAGCCCCGCGATCCAGACCCGGTGGCCTGCGCGCGGACCGAGGACCGCCTGCGCGGCCACGGCACCCAGCACGCCTTGCGTCACGGGATCCATGGCTCTTTCGTCTCCGGGGCGGGCGAACAGGGTCGCAGGAGCCTACCCGGCCCTGGGGGGCGGATAGGCTCCTCCCCATGTCTTCACCCCAGCAGCCTCGCTCCGCCTGGTGGATCCTCGCCTTCGTCGCCGTCTGTCAGCTCGCGGGCGTGCTCGGCGTCGTGAGCACCGAGACGGGCTCCTCGGCTTGGTACACCTCGCTGGCCAAGCCCTCGTTCCAGCCTCCCGGCTGGCTCTTCGGGCCCGTCTGGACGCTGCTGTACACCTTGATGGGGGTGGCGGCCTGGCGCGTGTGGCGGCTCGGTCTGCAGCACCCCGGCGTGCGCGGGGCGCTCGTCCTGTTCGCGCTCCAGCTCGTCCTGAATGCGGCGTGGTCGCCGATCTTCTTCGGAGCCCACGCGATCGGCCTGGCGCTCGGAGTCCTGAGCGCCTTGGCCCTCGTGCTGCTGGTGACGATCCTGGCCTTCCGGCGCCTGGATCGGGCCGCGGCAGGCTTGTTGCTGCCCTATCTTGCATGGGTGGCGTTCGCGACCATCCTGAACGCTTCGATCCTCTCGCTGAACTGAGCTTCCACGTCATGAGCCCCGACCCCCAGGACACGCCGCGCACCTCGCTGTTGCTGCGCGTCCTGCTGCTCGGCGGGGGAACGCTATCCCTGGTGCTGGGCGTCATCGGAGCGTTCGTGCCCCTGCTCCCGACGACGCCGCTCGTGCTGCTGGCGGCCGGCTGCTACGCGCGCTCGTGGCCGCCGGCGCATCGCTGGCTGCGCGGCAACCGGTTCCTGGGGCCCATCTGCCGCAGTGCGGAAGAGGGACGCTACCTCCCCCCGCGCACGAAGGTCGTAGCCATCGGCCTCACGCTGCTGTCCTTCACCGTGACGATCGTCTTCGCGCTGAGGGGCTGGCCCCTGCGCTGTGCCCTGGCGACGCTCGGCATCATCCTGCTCGCTTGGTTGCTGCACCTGCCTTCGCGCCCGCCGGCGGCGGTGCGTGTCGAGGGCTCCGAGGACGAGCGTCCCCCGGAGTGAACCGGGGGGACGCACGCGGCGAGTCCGTCAGCTGCCGCTCCACATGCGCAGAGCGTCGTAGAGCTGCTTGCCTTCTGCGTAGCGCGGATGTCCCTGGCCGATGTCGCTGTCGAAGCCGACGCTCTGCAGCCATGCGTCGGCGGCCACGAGCGTGGCGAGGATCGGCGTCGGGTCGTTGCCCGCGCCGACGTTGAGCTTCGCGGCAATGAGCCCCCAAGCGACGAACACCGACATGTCCTGCGACGCGACGACGCGCGCCTTGCTCCTGCCGTAGCGCGAGGCTGCGACCAGGCCGTCATGGTCCAGCAGGGCGCGAGCCTGGGCCTGCGTGTACGTGGTGCCGCCCACGGTGAGCTCCGTCAGCGGCCAGGCCGCCGTGTTGGTCGCCCACCAGTCGCAGATGTGACGCGCGCCGGCCGCGGCGCCCAGGAAGCCGAAGTCGAAGTCGAAGTTGTCGGCGTTGATCGTGCCCGACGCGTTCGTGCCCGCACCCGTGGTGCTCAGGCCGGCCAGCGGCCCACCCGGCAGGAAGTTCGAGGGATCCACCTCGAACGTGTAGTCGCCGGGCGTCACCTCGAAGCGGTACTCGCCTGCTGCATTGGTCGTATCGGTGCCGATCAGCGTCCCCGCGGCGTCCCTCAGGTTCACGAGCACGCCCTCGACCGGACGCTCGCCGAGCACCGGTTCGTAGACGCCATCGCGGTCCGAGTCGATCCAGATCACGTCGCCCACGGTGTAGAGCACGAGCGCGTAGCCGAAGTCCGCGTTGTTCACATCCTGACCGCCTGCCAGCGGCACGGCCCGCGGATCCGTGCCGCCCGTCAGCGAGTAGTCGCTGGGCAGCGAGCCCGCCTGGACGCTCACGCGGTACTGCCCGGGGGGCAGGCCCGTGAAGTCGTAGGCGCCGTCCGCTCCCGTGGTCGTACTGCCCTGCGGATCGTCGTCGGCGGTGCCGAAGATGCCATCAGCACCGGCCTCGACCAGGTCGAGCAGCACGCCGACGAGTCCAGGCTCACCCGGATCCTGCACGCCGTCCTCGTTCAGGTCGTCCCAGACACGGTCACCGATCGAGCCCGTGAACTGGTAGCCGACATCCGCCGAGACGTTGTCCTCCGCCGGAGCCAGCGTCACGTCCAACGGCTGGTTGGCCGTGGTGAGCACCATGTCCGTCGGTACGGTCGCACCGTTCACGGTCACGCGGTAGGGGCCGCCGGGCAGGCCGTCGAAGAGGTACGCGCCGTCCGCGACGGTGACCTGCGACGGGTAGGCGACGT
>JAHEIK010000359.1 GCA_024639415.1 Planctomycetota bacterium | reverse complement strand
AGTCCGGCGACTTCCTTGCCCAGGACCGGCCGCTGCCGCCGGTCGAGCGCGGGGACGTGCTCGCCGTGATGAGTGTCGGGGCGTACGCGTTCACGATGTCGAGCCACTACAACGATCGTCCGCGCGCACCGGAGGTGCTGGTGGACGGCGCGCGCTATGCCGAGGTGCGCCAGCGCGAGAGTCACGAAGACATGCTGCGCCGGGAGGTGCCCGGCGCGGCCTACAAGACGCTCGGGCCCGCAGCGTCCGACGGAGAGCCCACGACGTGACGGACAACCAGGAGAGGGAAGACCAGGTGACCACGTTCCAGCCCTGTCGTGTCAGCGACTTCGTCGTCGGCGATGGATCGAAGCCGTTCCTCATCGCAGGCCCGTGCGTGATCGAGAGCCGGGAGATGGTGCTGCGCCACGCCGAGGCGATTCGCGACATCGCGACCGCGGCAGGCTTCCACGTCGCGTTCAAGTCCTCCTTCGACAAGGCCAACCGCACGAGCATCGACTCCTTCCGTGGGCCGGGGCTGGACGAGGGCTTGGCCATCTTGGCGGAGGTGCGCCGCGACCTCGGCGTCGCCGTGCTGACCGACTTCCACACGGCGGAGCAGGCGGCTCCAGTGGGGGAGGTCGTGGACATGCTGCAGGTGCCGGCCTTCCTCTGCCGGCAGACGGACCTGCTCATCGCCGCGGCCAGGACGGGCAAGGCGCTCAACGTGAAGAAGGGGCAGTTCCTTGCGCCCGAGAACATGCGTGAGGTCGTGGGCAAGCTCGAGTCGGCGGGTTGCCGCGACTTCTGCCTGACCGAGCGCGGCGCGACGTTCGGCTACGGCAACCTGGTCGTGGACTTCCGGTCGCTGCCGATCATGCGCAGCTTCGGCCACCCGGTGATCTTCGACGGCACGCACAGCGTGCAGCGTCCCGGCGGCCTCGGCACGAAGAGCGGCGGCGACCGCACCGAAGTGCCGCACCTGGTTCGCGCGGCGGCGGCGGTCGGCTGCGACGGCTTCTTCCTCGAGGTGCACGAGAACCCCGACGAGGGCCTCTCGGACGGGCCGAACATGCTGCAGCTCGACACGCTGCCGGCGCTGCTGGATGACCTGATCCGCATTCGCGAAGCCGCCGGCACGCCGTAGCCGGAGTCAACCGCAGAGGCGCAGAGGGAAGAGACCGAGAATCAACCACAGAGGACACAGAGGACACAGAGAGCCGAACCGGTTGGACTGCCACGCTCCGTGCGCTCGAGTTGAGACTTGGCTGACACCTTGGAGGCGCGCGCGTTCGACCACCCAAGCTCTGTGCTCTCTGTGTCCTCTGTGGTTCGTCTTCTTCTCTTCTCCGGTCAGGCTCGGAGCAAGCGCAGCGCCTTGGGCACCACGGCGATCTCCACGTCCGTCGTCCCCGCGGGATCACCGTCCGCCTGCAGGTGCACGTGCCGCCCGCAGCGCAGCAGCACGTGCTCGGCGCGCACGATCTTGACGTCGGTGAAGCGCTGGATCCGGCGCGCCAGCGCGCCCATCACCACGCGCACGAGGTCGCGGTTCGTTGTCGCGCGGATCAGCGTCACGTCGAGCTTGCCCGAGTCGAGCGCGGCTTCCGGCGAGAGCCGGAACACGCCGCCGTAGTTGTGCGCGTTCTGCACGATGCATGCAGCCGCCGCGAACGTGCGGCGGCCGTCCACCGTCACCCGCAGGCGCGGGAAGCGAAACGCCTGCACCGTGCCCCAGATCGTGGGAATCCACTTGATGTAGCCGCCCGAACTCGACGCGCCCGAGCGCAGGCTCGAGATCGCGTTCACGATCTCCGCGTCGAGCCCCGCGCCAACGTTGGCGATCGCGTGCTCGACCGTGCCGTCGGTGCGCCTGATGCGTGCCAGGTCCACCTCCCACGGGGTGCCGGCCAGCAGGCGCTCCGTGATGGGCCCCGCGCGGCGGTTCAGCGGCATGTGCAGTTCACGACCGACGAGGTTCGCCGTGCCCATCGGAACGATGCCGACCGGCCAGGGCAGGGTCTCCCTGGGGCTGTTCACGACCTCGTGCAGGGTGCCGTCGCCGCCGACCACGACCAGGCGGTCGCAGGCGTCCTCGGCCAGGGAGCCGACGTGCTCCGCCGCGCATCCCGCATGGGACGTGACGTGGACGGACGTCCGCATGCCCGCCGTCTCGAGGCCCGCCGTGATCTGCTCGACCAGGGGCAGGGCGGTCCGGCGGCCGGCAGCCGGGTTGACGACGAAGTGGTACCGCACGCGCTCCTCTCGCTCCCATGGTGGGAAATTCCAAGCCCCGGCGCCACGGCGTTTGAACCGTGGGCACGGGCACTCTAGGCTGCTCGGGCCTCAGCCCAGGCGGCCTTACGGCAGGGAGACTCCATGCGATACCACGCTCTCGGCGGCGGGCGCTATGTGCTGCGCCTCGATCCGGGTGAGGAGCTCGTGGCCTCCCTGCGCACGTTCGCGGCCGAGGAAGAGGTGACCTCGGGCTACATCACGGGCCTCGGATCGACCGCCCAGGCGGTCATGAGCTGGCTCGACCCCGAGGAGGGGGAGTACCAGAAGCGCAAGTTCGACGAGCCGATGGAGGTCGGCAACCTCACTGGGACGATCTCCGTCGCCTCCGAGGACGGCCGCCCCTTCGTGCACCTGCACGCCGTGCTCGCCCCGCGGGAGCTGATCGCCTACTCCGGGCACCTGCACGAGGCGCGCACGGGCGCTGTGATGGAGATCTTCATCTGGACGTTCGACGTGAAGCTCGAGCGCGAAGCCACGCCGGACAAGCCCTTCCCGTGGATGTTCCTGCCTGGCGAGCCGCGTCCGGACGGGGCCGACGACACGGAGTGAGGGGTACGCGGTGATGGGGCGTCCGCGATGAAGACCCTGGTGGTGGTCGCCTCCGGAGCCGCGGACCGGCCGCTCGAGGAACTGGACGGCCGCACGCCGCTCGAGGCCGCTGCCACACCGGTGCTCGACCGGCTCGTGCGGGCCGGCCGCCTCGGCCGCCTCACGCCCGCACCGCAGGGACTCCGGCCCGAGGAGGGCGCCTTCGCCTTGGCACTCTTCGGGCTCGACCCGCTCTCCTACGCCGATGCCGGTGCGACGCTGGATGCCGCGGCCTTCGACGTTCCGGTCGATGGCGCCGACCAGGCCTTCCGCCTCTCGCTCGTCACCGCCGACGAGAAGACGATCTTCGATCCGACCGGCGGTGGCGTGACGCGAGACGAGGCGGCGCTGCTGCTCGACGCGCTGAGCGAGGAACTCGACGAGCCGGAGTTCACCTTCCACGCCGGGAGCGGCTCGCGCAACGTGATGGTCTGGCGCGGCGCACGCGACATCCAGGTGAAGGCCGTGCCGCCCTACGACGTCGCGGGCAAGCCGCTTGCGGGTGCCTTGCCCAAAGGCGGCGGCACCAAGGCGCTGCTGAGGACGATCGAGCGCAGCGCAGAGATCCTCGGTCGGCATGACGTGAACGAACTGCGCCGGGAACTGGGCGAGAATCCGGCGAACCTCGCGTGGCCGTGGGGCCCCGGCATCTGTGTGCCCTTGCCCGATTTCACGACGCGTACCGGCGCGGACGCGCATGTCGTCGGCGTGCAGTCGACGTTCCTCGGCGCAGCGCGCCTGCAGGGCGTGGCCGTCACCACGCCCGAGGGAGCAACCGGGACTCTCGCGTCCAACGTGCGGGGGAAGTCCAGCGCCGCGCTGCGGGTTCTCGAGGCGAGCGATCTCGTCTACCTGCACGTCGAGGCCCTGGCCGCCGCCTCCCACGCGCGCGACTTCGTCGGGAAGGTCGAGGCCCTGGAGCGCTTCGACGGCTACGTGCTCGGGCCGCTGCTGCGGGCGCTGGAGGGGGGCCTCGAGGCTCGCCTGGTGGTGATCGGCGGCGAGGGGGTCTCGACGGAGACCGGCAGCTACCTCCCGGATCCCGTGCCGTTCGTCGTCTACGGCCCCGGCGTGCGGAGTACGCGCAGGGGCGCTTTCACGGAGGTTGGGGCACGGGATGCGGGCTTCGCGGTCGAGCGCGCCCACGAACTGCTCGAGTTCCTCCTGCACCTCGGCTCATAGCGGACGCTCTCAGCCGCGGGCACTCTCCCGTCGATGGGGATAGCCACGGGCGTCGAGTAGACTCGCCGGTCGCGCTCGCGACGGCGGGTGCCCCTTCCCCTCCACCCGCTCACGGAGCTGCGCATTCGCGATGCCTTCCATTCGCATCGAGATCCAAGGCCAGTCCTTCGACGCCCCGCTGCCGGAGGCTGCCGTCCGTATCGGCCGTGCCGAGGACGCCGACCTGTGCCTGCAGGACGAGGGCGTCGGGCGCGATCAATGCGTGCTCGAGCCGCTCCATGGCGGCCGCTTCAAGCTGAAGGACTCCGGTTCCGGCTACGCCACGAAGGTCAACGGCATCGCCATCAAGCAGGTCTCGCTCGGCGACGGTGACGTCATCGAGGTGGGCGACGTGCGCATCACGTACGTCGCCGCCGGCGCTGCGGCCCCGACGGCACCTGCCCCGGCTGCTGCGCGCGCGCAGGCGGCGCAGGCGGCGCAGGC
>JAHEIK010000358.1 GCA_024639415.1 Planctomycetota bacterium | reverse complement strand
GGCCGAAGACCATCACCGTCTGGTCCAGCACGGACTTGCCGGTGTCGCCGATCAGGGCTTCCTGCATCTCGAGCCAGAGGTCGTTGCCCTCGCGCGTGCGCTCGCCGACGCCGGCGAACACCGAGTAGCCGGAGTGGAAGCGCGCGATACGCGCGATCAGCTCCTGGATGACGACCGTCTTGCCGACGCCCGCACCGCCGAAGAGCCCCGTCTTGCCGCCACGCACGTACGGCGTGAGCAGGTCGATGACCTTGATGCCGGTCTCGAAGATCTCGGTCTTCGGCTCGAGGTCGGCGAACGCGGGCGGCGGCTGGTGGATCGGGCGCCGTTCCGTGACCTCGACGGGGCCGCGCTTGTCGATCGTGTCGCCCACGAGGTTGAACACGCGTCCGAGCGTCTCGTCGCCGACGGGGACCGTCACGGGCGAGCCGGTGTCCTGCGCGTCCTGGCCGCGGACGAGGCCGTCCGTGGAACCGAGGGAGACGCAGCGGACTCGGCCTCCGCCGATGTGCTGCTGGACCTCGCCCACGAGGCGCTGCTTCTCGCCGCCCGACTCGATGGTGGTCTCGACGGCGTTGTAGATGTTCGGCAGCTGGTCTTCGGGAAACTCCACGTCGAAGGTGGAGCCGATGACCTGGGTGATCTTGCCGACGGTGGCCATGGAGGTTCTCCTCGCGGGGGGGTGTCCCCGCTACTCCAGCGCGGCCGCCCCGCCCATGATCTCGCTCAGCTCGGTCGTGATCTGGGCCTGGCGGCTGCGGTTGTACGTACGGGTCAGTTCGACGATCACGTCATGGGCGTTGTCGGTGGCCACCTTCATGGCCACACGACGGGCAGTCTGCTCGCTGACCGCTGCATCCAGGAAGGCCTGGAACACGTGCAGGCGGACGCTGCGGGGGAGGAGCTCGTCGAGGATGCTCTCGGGATCGGGCGATAAGATCGTCTGGCGGCCCCATGTCGGGGCGGCAGCGCCCGCGCCCTCGGCGGCGGCCTCGGGTGTGAGGGGCAGCACCTGCTCGGCGCACGCCTCCTGACGGGCCGAGGAGAGGAACTTCGTGTAGACGACGTGGAGCTCGTCCAGCTCGCCGCTCTGGAAGCGCTCGATGAGCGGCGTGGCGATCTCGTCCACCTCCTCGAAGCGGACCTTGTCGTCGATGTGCGAGATCGTGCTCGCCATGTCCACGCCCTGGAAGCGGAGCCCGCTGATGAGCTTCTTGCCGGCGACGTGCAGCTCGACCTCGACGTCACGCCCGCCCAGCTCCTCGCGGAGCCGAGCCAGCGCGCGGCCGACGTGTGAGTTGTAGCCGCCGCAGAGTCCGCGGTTGCTCGCGATGGCGAGCACCGCGACCCGCTTCGCGTCGCGGGACCGCAGCAGCGGGTGCGTGTAGTCGCCTGCCGCGACCGTGAGCTCCTCGATCAGCTTGACGAGCCGGTCGGTGTAGGGACGTGCGGCCACGGCGCGATCGAACGCGCGCTTGAAGCGCGCCGTCGCGATCATCTGCATCGTGTTGGTGATCTTGGCGATGTTGCGCACCGCCCCGATCCGCTTGAGGATGGCTCTCGCCTTGGCCATCAGTCGCTCCCGGACCCCTTGCCCTGGGTCTTCTTGAACGCCTCGAGGATCGTGCAGATCTCCTTCTCGACGTCCTCGGTCAGCTCCTTGTCCTCGATGAACTTGTCGCGGAACTCGCCGTGGCTGTCCCGGATGTGGTCCAGGAGCCTCTCCTCGAACTCGCGGACCTTGGCGACGGGCACGTCGTCGAGGTAGCCGTTGTTCGCGGCGTAGATGATGATGACCTGGTCGACCACGTTCATGGGCTTGAGCTGCCCCTGCTTCAGGATCTCCACCATGCGCTTTCCGCGGTCGAGCTGGGCCTGCGTGGCCTTGTCGATGTCGGTGCCGATCTGGCTGAACGCCTCGAGCTCGCGGAACGAAGCCAGAGCCAGGCGCAGGCCGCCCGCGACCTTCTTGTGCTTCATCGCGGGCACCTGGGCGGCGCCGCCGACTCGGCTGACCGAGATGCCGACGTCCACGGCGGGACGCACACCGGCGTTGAACAGGTCGGGTACGAGGTAGATCTGGCCGTCCGTGATCGAGATCACGTTCGTGGGGATGTAGGCCGACACTTCGCCTTCCTGCGTCTCGATGATCGGCAGGGCCGTCAGGGAACCTGCGCCGCGGTCGTTCGAGAGCTTCACGGCGCGCTCGAGGAGGCGGCTGTGGAGGTAGAAGACGTCGCCGGGGTACGCCTCGCGCCCCGGCGGACGGCGGAGCAGCAGCGACAGCTGGCGGTACGCGTCGGCCTGCTTCGTGAGGTCGTCGTAGATGCACAGCGTGTGCCGCTTGTGGTTGTACATGAGGTGCTCGGCCATCGCGCAGCCGGCGTACGGGGCGATGTACTGCAGCGGGGCCGGGTCCGATGCTCCGGCCACGATCACGGTCGTATAGGCCATGGCGCCCGCACGCTCGAGCTGTTCGACGACGCCCGCAACGGTCGACTCCTTCTGGCCGATCGCAACGTAGAAGCAGATCACGTTCTCCTGCTTCTGGTTGATGATCGTGTCGACCGCGATGGCCGTCTTGCCCGTCTTGCGGTCGCCGATGATCAGCTCGCGCTGTCCGCGGCCGATCGGGATCATGGAGTCGATGGCCTTGATGCCCGTCTGCAGGGGCTCCTTGACGGGCTGACGGTCGGCGATGCCGGGCGCGATCAGCTCCACGGGACGCGTCGCCTCGCTCTGGATCGGGCCCTTGCCGTCGATCGGGCGGCCCAGCGGGTTGATGACGCGGCCGACGAGGCCCATGCCCACGGGAACCTCGAGCAGCGCGCCCGTGCGCTTGACGGTCATCCCCTCCTCGAGCTCGGTGTAGTCGCCGAGCACGATGGCACCGATCGATCCCTCCTCGAGGTTGAGGACCTGGGCCCGGACGCCGTTGTCGAACTCGAGCATCTCGCCGGCGCCGGCGTTCTCGAGCCCGTAGATGCGGGCAATGCCGTCACCGACCTCGAGGAGGGTGCCGACCTCGGCGACGTCGACCCGGGACTCGAACTCGTCGAGCTCCTTCCGGAGGACGGAGGTGATCTCCTCAGGCTTGAAGCGCATGTTTCCCTCTTTCTCTGACGCGCGCCTTGAACTCGTTCAAGCGACGGCGCGCGCTGCCGTCTGCGATGGTGTCGCCGACCTGCAGGACGGCTCCCGCGATCAGCTCGGGCTTCACTTCGGTGTGGAGGACGGGCTCCTTGCCCGTTGCGGCGCGCAGGTCGGCGATCCACGCCTCCTTCTGCGCGTCCTCGATGGGGGTGGCCGTGGTCAGGGTGACCTGGACCCGGCCCAGCTTGCGGTCCATGTAGTCCTCGAACGCGATGGCCACGCGATCCACGATGCGTCCGCGACCGCGCCGCATGAGCAGGCGCATGAAGTGGCGGACGAGGGGGGGCATGGGCTCGAGCAGGCGAGCCAGCGCCTCCCGCTTCTTCTCCGCCGGCACCATCGCCGAGAGGAAGAACGCGCGCATGCTGCGTTCCGATCCCCAGGCCTGGCCCAACGCGGTGATCGCGTCGCCGACCTCCCTGAGGAGCGTCTCGCCGCCCTGGTCCCAGGCGGCTTCGCCCAGGACGTCGGCGTAGAGGGCGCCTACGGGATCGACCTGACGACGGCTCATTGGCCCTGTCCCTCGCGGGCGCGGGCGTAGTCCTTGACGACATCGTCGACGAGCCTCGCGTTGTCCGCGGGGCTGAGCTCGCGGCGAACGATGCGCGAAGCGGTCTCGGCGGCGATGTCGCCGACCTCCTTCAGGAGTCCATCGAGTGCCGTCTCCTTGGCCTGCTCGATCTCGCGCAGCGATCGCTGCAGCGTCTCCTCGGCCCGCTCGCGCGCGTCGGTCTCGATCCGGTGCTTCGCGGCATCGGCTTCCTTGCGAGCGCCGTCGGCGATGGCCTGGGCGTCGGCCTTGGCCTCCTCCATCTTGCCCTCGTACCGCGCGAGGAGGGCCAGGGCGTCCTCGTTCGCCTTCTGGGCGTCGTCGAGGGCCTTCTTGATGGTGGCCTCGCGCTGCTGGAGTCCGCTCAGGATCGGCTTCCACGCGAGCTTGCCCAGCAGGAACACGAGCACGAAGAACGTGATGAGTGCCGCGACGAGCTCCGCCGTCGAGACGTCCATCAGGCCCCGCCCGCCTTCCTCGCTCTCGCTTGCCCACGCGGCTGTTGCCACGAGCGTGAGCATGAGGAGGAGCACTGCCGGGAGCATCAGGGTGCGCATGCGCATGGTCCAGGCCTCCACGTAAGGGGATGCGTTGGTCGTTGGGGGACCGGCGCGGGGGGGCGGCGGCCCGCGAGTCGCCTCGGGGCCGCCGTTCGTTCCCTGCGTACCGGACTCGGTCCGGCTACTAGAGCTTTCCGTTCGCGATGATGATCACGACGAGCGCGAAGAAGGTGAACCCCTCGATCAGCGCGGCGGTGATGATCATCGACGTGAAGATGCCGGGACGAGCCTCGGGCTGACGAGCGATGGACTCGACTGCCTTGGCGCCGATCATGCCAATGC
>JAHEIK010000357.1 GCA_024639415.1 Planctomycetota bacterium | reverse complement strand
GACGAAGAGGCCCGCGCCGACATGCCGGGCATCCGCTTCGTAGGCAACCAAGCCGTGGACCGCAGCGACCTGGAAGACGCCGCGCTGCGCGAGCTGCGCTCCTTCCGCGAGATGGGTGGCAATCGGGCCGACGCGGCGGACGCCGCCTTCGCGATGGAGGTGCTGCTGCGGGAACGCGGCTTCCACGAGTCGCGCGTGGACTTCGAGGTCCAAGGGGGGCAGGCGACCTTCACCGTGACCGAGGGGCCGCGAGCGCTGTTCGGCAGCGTGGCCTTCACGGGCAACGACACCTTCCCGGCCGAGACGCTGCTGCCGTACTTCGACTTCGAGGGCGAGGGGCTGCTGGGCTTCGGTCTCATCGGGGTGGAGGATCCGGTCTTCGACGCGGCGGCGCTGGACGGCGCCGTGTCGCAACTGGAGACCCACTACCTGCTCGCGGGCTTCCAGGACGTGCGCATCGCGGAGCCGCAGATCCAGTGGAACGCGGACCGTACGCGTGCCGACGTGACCGTGCCGATCCAGGAGGGACGCCGCTACGTCGTCGCGGACGTCGAGGTCGCCGGCGTCAGGAACCCGGGGCTGGACCTGATCGGCCAGCCCTACCACGTGCGCGTGCCCTCCCAGGCTGCCGCGGCGGTGCGTCGCGTCCTGCATGACGCGGGACACCAGTTCGCCGAAGTGGAGGCGCAAGGCATCCCCGACGCGCGCACCGCCCGCGTCGTCATCCGCGTCACGGCGCGGCCCGGCCCCGTCGTGCGGCTGGGCGAGGTGCACGTCGCCGGCCTGGACCGTACGAAGTCCGGCTTCGTGCGCGACCTCATTCCCGTCGCACGGGGCGAGGCGCTCGCGGGGCCGCGACTGGAGCGCGGCGTGAACCACCTCTTCCGCACGGGCCTCTTCGGCAGCGTGCGCACGGACCTCAAGCGCACGGGCCCCGACACGGCGGATCTCGACGTGCGCGTCGAAGAGCTGCCGGCGCGCTCGGTGGAGGTCGAGGCCGGCTGGGGCAGCTACGAGCAGGCCCGCGGCGCCGTGCGCTTCCGCGACAGCAACCTGCTCGGAATCAACCGCATCCTCGAGGTCGAGGCCGCCGGCAGCCTGCGCAGCCGGGGGCTCGAGGTGGACCTGATCGATCCGTGGATCTTCGGCTCGAAGACGCGCCTGTCCGTGGGCGCGGCGTGGCTCTTCCGCGAGGAACCGACGTTCGATCGCACGACGCTGCGCTTCGACGCCACCGCGCAGCGTGACCTGGGCGGACGCTGGCGCATCCGTGCCGGCTACGAGCTGGAGTTGGAGGAAGCCTCCAACGTGCGCGGTGTGCTCGCGCCTGAGGACCGAGCGGGATTCGTGCGCACGGCCGGGCTGCTCGCCGAGGTGCGCTACGACGGACGCGACGACGTCTTCCTCCCACGCCGGGGAACCCTGCTCAACGGGCGCGTGTTCTGGAGCACGCCTGCGCTCGCAGCCGACCTGGACTACCTCGAGCTGGAGCTGACTGCGGTCACCTACCGCGAGCTCGACGCCGACACCGTGCTCGCGATCGGCGGCTCGCTGCGTACGCGCAAGCCGCTCGACGGAGCGAGCACGCTGCCGGTGCAGCAGCGCTACTTCCTGGGCGGCGAGTCCAGTGTGCGCAGCTTCGAGGAGCAGGAGCTCAGCCCGCTGGACGCCTCGGGGACGGCCACGGGCGGATTGACGGCGCTGGAAGGGCACGTGGAGCTGCGCCGGCGCATCCTCCAGCAACTGCACGGCGCGATCTTCTACGACATCGGGCTCGTGGACGGCAAGCCGATGAGCTTGGACGCGGTGCCCGGACACGCCGTGGGCCTCGGGCTGCGCTACTACCTCCCCATCGGTCCCATCCGGGTGGACGTCGCCTACGGCCCGGGTGCGCGCTTCGCGGCGCAGAGCCGCTGGGCCCTGCACGTGGGCTTCGGGTTCAGCTTCTGAGCCGGATGCGAACGCCGGCCCCCACCCGGCCCGGCGCGCACCAGGCCGCCCGCAGACAGCGAGCGACTGTGAACACGATGACGGCGCCCCGCCGTGGCGCTGCGCGGGTCGGGTACGCTGTTCAGCCGAGGACTTGAGGGAGGCGCCACGTGGCAGAGTGGAAATCCGAAGCGTTCGACCTGCGGCCGGCCGAATCGCACAGCTTCGAGGTGACGTCGCCCGACGGCGAGCCGTGTCAGTTCATCCTGGCCCAGGTGGGCGCAAAGAAGCCGATCGACTCGGTGGTGGCCTCGTCGCTCGAAATCGACGGCCGCCCGTTCTACCCGCGCAGCACGAAGGAGGTCGCTTCGGCATCCAGCCGCTTCGTCCCCTTGATCGGCACGCACTTCAAGGTCAGGGTCACGGACCTGCGCGCAGCCGACGCTCACGACCAGGAGATCAACCCGGTTGTCGTGAAGCACACCATGCTTCCGTTCGGCGCGGCCTGAGCAGGCCGGGCCCACCGGCCTGCGCCCGCAAGCGCATGTTCTCGGACAGGCAGGTCGCCGCACGCCTGAACGGAGCCCCGTCCGCCCACCAGGCCAGCGAGCGCCCCCGCTCCACGTGGCGCACAGAGCCGAATGCCGAGGCGTCCCCGAGTCGGAGTTCGGGGATCCGTGAGACCAGGTGGCGGGCCGACCGCCTCCGCCCGTTGTCCGGCCAGTCGATGCTGTACCAGCCGGCGCCGCGGCCCAGTTGCGCGAGCCAGGGCCACACGCTGCCGGTGTGCGCGGCGATCGAGATGGCGCGCGTCATTGCCGTGCGTGGACGCCATCGAAGCCCGCTCGCGGCGTCCTCGAGGCCCCCTGCGCCGAGGATCGACACGCTCCGCCCCCGCCCCACGCGTGCGGCTTGGAGACGGCCCCCTCCACGCCGGTACGCTGATCCACGATGCGGCAGCGCATGGACCGGCAGACCAGTTTGCAAGCCGATCGCCTGCGTGAGACCGCTCGCCCTACCGGCCCGCCCTCGAGGACCTGGGGGTCGGGCATCACTCGGCAGGTCGACTATCCGATGACTGCCCGACGGGGAAGGCCCGGCCTGCGCCTCCCCGCGCCGTACCCTCTCGAAGACCGCGCAGCGGCGACGGCAGACGTCCCAGTCCGATCCAGACACCCCACGCGACGTAGAGCACGTGGAACGGCACACGTGCCCAGTGGTAGAGCGGTGACTGCGTGAAGGCCGGAGGGTAGTTCCCCGAGACTGCGATGTAGATACTGCCTGGCCAGATGGCGATGAAGAGGGCCGCGGCAGCCCACCCTGCTGCGCGGCGCCATCGGGGGAGGAGCAAGCCGACCGCCACCGCGAGTTCGGCGATCCCGCTGACCAGAACGATGACGTGGGGCGCAGGAAGGAACGAGGGCACCATCGGCAGGAACAGGTCTGGCCGGACGAAGTGCATGCTGCCCGCGACAAAGAGCGCGACGCCCATGGCACCCGCGGCCTTCTGCCAGGGCTCAGGTCCACCCGGCCAGCGCCGCAATCGCGGTAGGTGCAGGAGGGCGAACACGGCCAGTATGAACAAGAAGGGGCTCATGCGACGACTGTCTCTTCGTACCGGCCATCACCCAGTCAACTGCCGACGGCGACGAAGACCGCGAGGGCTAGCATCGCGAGAGCAGGTAGCGACTTGAGGAGGGGATCCTTCACCTTCAGGTGCATCGCGATGGCACCGAGCATGAGGGCCGCCATGCCCAGGGCGGCCGGGCGTGTGACGAGCGGCCACCAGATTCCGGCGATCAATGCCGCTGCAAGCAGCAACTTGGCTGCGCCGATCAGACGCATGAAGCTCTCGGGGAGACCGTAGACTGCGAACTCCTCCTTCATGTCCTGGGCCCCACCGCCGCGATATGCGGTGGACTTCGAGGCGCGCACAAGCCAGACGTTGGCGATGCCGAGCGCGATGACGATCTGGGCGATGAGGATGACGGTGTCCATACGAACTCTCCAAAAACGGCCGACGTTTCAGCGACGCGTTCGTTTCAGTGCTTCTTTTCAGCTGGGGCCGCGCGCGTCACCACGCGGCGACGAATAGGTATGCGCTCAGCCCACAGAAGAACAGCGCAGGCAGCATGGCGGGCAGGGGGTCTCGGATGCGGATGCGTGTCCCGACGCCGAGCGCCATGAGGACGCACAGCCCCCCGGCGGCGACCACGCCGAGCGCAGGGACGAGGTAGCTGCCGAAGAGCCCCAAGGCACCCGCGATTTCCAGGCCTCCGACAAGCGGGTGTAGCCCCGCGAGGCCATAGCGCCGGAACTCGGCCGCCATGTGGGGAGAGAGGATGCAGTGCACGCCGTATCCGAGGAAGGCGACGCCCGTCAGGGCCCGAGCGATCTCGAAGGCGATGGACATGAGCTTCCACGGGGGAGTTGGGGCAGGGGCGACAGACTTCAGCCCGTAGGTCGCTGGCGCTGGTCGAAACCACGCGCGCAGGATGTCGACCCGGCTTGGTCTCGCAATAGCGTTGCCCAGCGTCACCCGCGTGTCCATATATTTATCTATACACTATACCTCTTGCGATCCATCCTCAGGGCCCGCTGTCCAAGCGCCGGGACGCATGCGGA
>JAHEIK010000356.1 GCA_024639415.1 Planctomycetota bacterium | reverse complement strand
GGCAGGGGTCTGGCAGACGCCGGATGCGGGCGCGACCTGGACGAACGTGACCGGCAACTTGGCTGCGGCCGGTGCCACGGACCTCACGTGCCTGGAGTACCTGCCCTGTCCGGGCGGCGACGACAGCCTCTGCGTCGGTTCGCGGACGGGCGTGCACGTCACGTCCATCGCCACCATCGGCACGTGGGTCACCCTCGGCACGGGCATGCCGAACGCGCGCGTCTGGGACATGCAGTACGACGCGGCGGACAACGTGCTCGTGGCGTCGACCATGGGGCGCGGCGTGTTCCTCCTGAGCGATGTCGTGGACACGACGCCGCCCGTGCTCACGTGCAGCCTCCAGCGCAATCTGCTCTGGCCCGCGCGCAACGGGATGTTCCCGGTCGGACTCTCCGCGTCGGCCGTCGATGCGCTCGACCCGAGTCCGGTCATCGGCGTGAGCATCTACAGCGACGAGCTGAACGGTGCGGCGCCCTTCAGTCCGGATGCAAGCGGCACGAGCCCCGCGACCACTCGCCTGCGCGCCGAGCGGGCCTACCCCGGTAACGGTCGCGTGTACCTCGTCGTCGTCACGGCGACGGACAACTGCGGCAACGTGTCCTTCGACTGCAAGTCGGTCATCGTGCCGGTGATGCCCTTCGGCTTCTGGATCGTCGGCGCGCGTGGCCAGGCAACGTCGGCAGAGACGTTCTGTCAGGCCAACGATGGCGCGGCGCCCGCCGGGTTCACGCTGCTACACAGCTACACGGTTCCGTAGACGCGGGCAGTTCGATTGGCCGCTGCGCCTGGGCGTGAGCCAAGCGCGGCGGCCTACTTGCCGAGGAACGCCTGGATCAGGGCGCGCGCCTTCTCGCTCGGGAGGGCGCCGCGCAGGCTGCGCTCATGGCGCTCGCGGATGGGGGCGAAGCGCTCTGCGATCGCCGCGGCGTCCCGCACGCCTTCCTGCCTGACTTGGCGCCAGAAGTCCGCCCGCTCGGCCTCCAGTGCGACGAGCAACGTCTGGGCTTGTGCCTGCTCGTCCTTCGTGAGACCCAGTCCGAGACCGCCCAGGCGCGTCTGCACCGACAGCGTGAGGCGGTCGATCTCGTCGCGGCGCTGGATCTCGCGCACGACGGCCTCGAGGCGCGCCAGCTCAGCGTCGTCCAGCGGACCGGTACGCTCCGGCGCGGCAATCGCCCCCGCCTCGGCCGGCCCCTCGGTGGCGGCTACGCGATCCTCGATGCTGCGCAGCCGCTCCTCCAAGCCGTCGAGCCGCCCCTCGAGCCCGGGCGCTTCCAACTCGTCCGGCGCACCGTGGTCAGGCCTCTCGCGAAGCTGCTCGTAAGCCCACAGGGCGCCGCCTACGAGGGCCAGGGTCGTGAGGATCTGGGTGAGCGCATTCATGGCCGCGTGACTCCCGAGGGGGCGGCATCATAGCCGAGTCCGAACACCGATCCCGCTGCCTCGCCCCTCCGGGGTACCTCCGGTCGCGCAGCTACCGGCCTCACAGCGTTATGACCACCTTGCCCTGGGCGTGACCCTCCTCGACGTAGCGGATCGCCTCCGCCGTCTGTGCGAGCGGGTAGCGACGGTCGAGCAGTGGCTCGATGGCGTGCTCTGCGACGAACTCCGCGAGGGAACGCAGATCCTCGCCGTTGCACATCGACACGAAGGGGCGCAGGCGCTGGCGCGTGAACACGTTCAGCAGGGCCGTGCCCAGGAAGCGCTCCATGCCGCCGAGCCAGCGTCCGTAGCTGCCGCCGCCCACGATGACGAGCGTGCCCCGGGGCGTGAGCACGCTCCGGCACTGCCCGACGGTGCGGTCGCCCGCGATGCGCACGATCACGTCGTAGCGCGTGTCCCCGGCGGCGAAGTCCTCCGTCGTGTAGTCGATGACGTGGTCCGCGCCGAGGGATCTCGCGTTCTCCACGTTGCGCGTGCTGCACACCGCGCCTACTTCGGCACCGTACGCCTTCGCCAGCTGCACCGTGAACGTGCCGACGCCGCCCGACGCCCCGATGACCAGCACCTTCTGGCCGGGTTTGACCTCGCCCTTGTCGCGCAGGGCATGCAACGCGGTAAGCCCGGCAACCGGCAGCGTCGCCGCCTGCTCCAGGGTGAGATGCGCGGGCCGGGGCCGAAGCTGTGTCTCGGGAACGCAGACGTGCTCCGCGAAGGCACCCTGGCAGTAGCCGAAGACCTCGTCGCCCACCCGCAGCCGGGTGACGTCCGCGCCGACGGCCTCGACGACGCCGGCCACGTCCTGACCGGGGATGAGGTGCTTCGGTCGCCTCAAGCCGTAGCCCATGATGCGGATCAGGTACGGGTCGCCGCGCATGACGTGGTAGTCGCCCGCATTGACCGCCGCCGCCGACACGCGGATCAGCACCTCGCCTTCCTTGGGCTCGGGCTTGTCGACCTCTTCGAGCTTCAGGACGTCGGCTGAGCCGTACTTCCTGGAGGTGATGGCCTTCATCGCTGACTCCTCAGGCGCAGCAGGTGCTGCCACACCCGGATACACCGCCCGCGAGGGTTCCTTCCCGATGCACACGATTGGCGGTCCGAGCGCGGGGTTTCGAGAGGGGCAGCGCTTCCGGAGGCCCATCGTGCGTAGGATCGGAGCATGCCCCGAGGCGCGCTCGTCACCGCAGCCCTGCTCCTGGGCGCGGCGGCGCTGTGGTTCCTGCTGGAAGCGGGGGCGCCGGCGGGCGAGTCACCCGCGCCGCCGGAGCGCAGCGGATCCGAGTCCGCGCCCGAGTTGGGTGGGCGCGCCCCGGCCCCCGCCAAGGGGAAGGTCGCGACCGAAGACGAGGTCCTGCAGGAGCTCGCACGACTCGAGGCGGAGTACACCCGGGCTCGGCTCGCGGACGGCGGCCTCGGACTTGCGCAGCGCTGGTCGAGCGTCGGCCCGCAGGCCGTACCCGCGCTGCTTGCGTGGTCAACCCAGACCGGCAGGCGTTGGAAGGGATTCACCCGTGGCAGTGTGGCCGGCGCCGCGATCTACCTCATGGGGAGCACAGCCCTCCCCGCCCTGCGTCAGGCGCTTGGCGATGCACGCGAGGCCGTCCGAGCCGCCGCGGCACGCCTGCTCTGGGAACTCACGCGTGAGGCGCAGCATGCCCTGCCGCACCTCATCGCCTACTTGGGAGGAGACCGCCGCTGGCGCACGGATCCCGTTGCCGGTCCGAGCCTGCGCTGTCTCTGGCAGATGGGGCCGCAGGCGGAGCCGGCACGGGACCTCCTGCAGTCACTCGTCGATGTGGATGAGAGCGTCGAGGTGCGCGACTACGTCGTGAGTCGGGGCGACCTGCCCGCGCCGAGGCCGTCCAAGCGCCGCAGGAGGTCGCGCTCGGTTGCGACGTGGGCGCTCGCCGCGCTGGGGCGGCTCGGTGACGACTCGAGTGCCGCCGTGGCAGACCTGGAGCGCACGGCGCGTTCCGTCAAGCACAGCAGCAAGCAGCGGGCGGCTGTGCGTGCCCTGCTCGACCTGGGCACGTCGGGCCACGCAGCCTTGGATCGCATGCTGCGGGGTTCCGATGGGGCCCTTGCCGACGTGGCGGCCGAGGTCCTGGTCCAGCAGAAGCCGACCGCGGCGGTGCTCGCCGCGGCCCTCGAGGACGGCTCCACTGTCGTGCGCTGTCGTTGTATGTACGCCGTTGCGTACGCCGCGGTGCGGCGGGAACTCGAGGCGAGCACGCATGCCGCCTGGCTGGAGCGACTCGAGCAGGCGCTGCGCGGCACGGATCGCGTCGTGGCACGCGGCGCGGCCCGAGCCGTGGCGGCTGTGGGCCAGGCACGCAACGCGACGTTCAGGACGAACGTGCGGTGCGTGCGCGTGCTCACGGCTGCGCTGCGTCATGACGAGCTGAAGGTCCGCTCGGAGGCCGCGATCGGCCTCAGCAAGGGGTGGTGGAGCAGCGCCGAGGCGCGCGGCGCACTGATGGAGCACTACCCGACGCTGGACGCCCCGGCACGCCGCGCGGTCCTGTGGGCCCTCGGCACGGATGACGAGCCGGATCGCCGCAGGGACGAGGTGTTGCTCGGCGCCTTGGCGGACGTCGATGAGTTCGTGCAGATCGCGGCGCTCGGCGCGTTGACCCGCGTCATGCAGGACAGGCCGCGCCTGGAGGCGATCCTCGAGAGGGCCACGCAGTCACCCTCCCCGCATGTCCGCTCGGCCGTGGCACAGATGCTCGAGGACCTCGCCGAGGACGACGAAGACTGACCGGCACGCGGCCTACTTGCCGCTGTTCAGCAGGGCTGCGGCGATGGACTCGGCATCCCCGGCTGAGACGACGCCATCGATCATCCCGACGAACTCCCGGTGGATCCTCGCCGTGGTCGTCTGGACGAGGTCGCCGGGGTCGACGCTGCCGCCGGCCTTCATCGTCTCCTGCGCCTCGGTCTTGACGGCCGCCCAGATCGTGTTGATCCGCGGCAGGAACTCGGCGTAGGCCGCCTGGATCTTCGCGCGCTGCTCCTTGGAGAGCGTGATCGGCAGCTTCGCCAGCCGCTTGTCCATGCGCGCGGCGAGTTTCTCTGCGCGGTCCTGCTCGCGCACGGCTGCCGCGAGTGTGCGGAAGCGGCG
>JAHEIK010000355.1 GCA_024639415.1 Planctomycetota bacterium | reverse complement strand
CAGCTGAACGTCTACGTCTCGGGCGGCTGCGGCGGCTCAGTCAGCGGCTCGATCGATCCCGAGGTGCTCCGGCGCGTCGCCGACGACCTCTTCAGCGCAGGGAAGTACCGGGACGCCGTTCGCGCGTATCGCACGGTGATCGAGGCCTCCCCCAACACCACGCAGGCCTTCCTCAAGCAGGGCTGGCACGCCTGGGAGCGCATGGCGCAGGCCTACCGGCGACTCGGCGACCGCCTCGGCGAGGCACTGGCCTACGAGCCCGTCCACGACGCCTGGCTGCGGCAGGTGATCCCGTACGACAAGGAGAGCGACACCGATCCGAACATGACGAAGGCCGGCGATCAGCGACGCCGCGCCCAGATGGCGTACAAGGACCTGGCCGAGAAGACCGGTTCGGACGTGTTCGAGGATCGCGAGCGGAAGATCACCGAGAAGTTCCGCCTCGAGTACCCGAAGCACCACACGAACGTCGCGGGTGTGTGGAACAACGCCACGACGAAGTGGAAGGAAGCGCTCACGCAGAAGGGGAAGAACAACCCCACGTGGAAGACCACCCTGGCCAAGGCCCGGGAGCTCTTCCGGAGCGTCACCCAGAACGAGAAGAGCGCCAAGCAGGACGCCGCCTGGGTGTACCTCGTGCGCGCCGACTACACCGAGGGCAAGTACGCCGAGGCCGTGAAGACCGCACAGGAGGCCTTCAAGGTCTGGGACAGCCCGGACGCGAAGAAGCAGGCCGAGGAGTTCTCCAGCGTGCGCCAGCGGCGCCACGACGCGAAGGGCCAGATCACCTACTGGATGGCCCGCAGCCTGAACGAGAGCAAGAAGCCGCTGGAAGCCATCGCGGCGCTCGCGGGCTGGCACGACACCTGGCCGGACCTGCCCTCCCCGTATCCGGAGCTCGGCTACGACCTGCTCGTCCAGGCGAACCTCGACGCGTCGCAGATCGAGGGTGCGGACAAGGAGTACCGCACGCTGCTCAAGGCCCATCCCGAGTACAAGCGCCTCGGCCAGATCACCTTCCTGCTCGCCGACCACTACAACGGGCAGCGCTCCGTGATCCAGGACAAGCTCCGCGACGTCACGACGAAGCTGAACGCGGCGCGCATCGGCAGGCGCGAGGCCGACAAGGAATCCATGCGCCTCGCCTCGCTGCTCGCCGACCTGAAGGCCCAGCTGAAGAAGGCCGACGAGGCCATCGCCTTCCGCGCGGCCGAGGAGGCGGAGGGGAAGAGCAAGGGCGAGATGAGCGTCGATGACGGTCAGCTTCGCGAAGCGAAGGAGACGAAGGCGCTCCTGGAAGGCGAACGCATTCCCAAGGTGGAAGCAGGCCTGAAGGAGTGGGCGCCCAAGCGCGACAAGCTCGTCATCGAGGTCGACGCCCTGTTCGCGCAGAAGGATGCGCTGGAGCAGGAGCTCTACGAGCCGCTCACCAAGGCCGCCGGCTACTACAAGGAGTGGGACGACGCCCTCAAGCGCGCCGAGCAGCGCCGCGACCCCGACAACGTCGCCGTCTTCGCCCAGCTCTTCTGGAGCGCCGGACGCCTGCGCCCCGACGTGCTGCAGAACTGGCAGCACGCGCGCGCGCTCTACGAGGACTACTTCGCGTTCAAGAGCGTCAGCGAGAAGCCCCGGACCGACCCCGAGATCGTCACCGCGATCGGCCGACTGGGCGACGTCTACGTCAACCTCGCCGAACACACGACGGATCCTGCGAAGCGCCGGGAGCTCGTGACGCTCGCGGTCGACAAGCTCCAGAGCTCGCTGGCGCAGAACCCGCGGGACAACTCCATCGTCGTCGGCATGTTGGCCGACGAGATCCTCGTCCTGAACTGGCGCGACCCCGACGGCAAGCGCTGGCGCTTCCCGATCCCGCGGCCCGCGACCGTTGCGGACCTGCGCACCGCGGTCCGCAACCTCGGCAAGGAGGGCGGTCCCGCGCTGGTCAAGTTCGACGACGTGATGGAGGAGAAGCGCTACAAGGAGGCGCTGCGGAAGTTCCGCCAGAGCCTCGCCGAGGAGGACGACTCCGGCCTCGAGGGGTTCGTCGGCGGCGGGAAGAGCACCTTCGACCCGATCCTGTACCGCGAGCTCGCCAACACGGACTACGAGTTCCGGCTCGCCCTCGCGTGGGCATACTCCGAGACGGGCCGCGAGGAGGACGTGCCGAAGGCCGTCAACCTCACCCTCAGTCTCACGGCCCCCCCCCTGGGTGCCGAAGAGGACACGCCGCCCTGGTGGCGCGCACGCCTCATCCAGATGCGCACGTACATGCGTACGGCGGGGCGCAAGCTCACCGGCGGAACCGGCGCGGCCGAAGCCGCCGACTGGCTCGAGCGAGCCGGCAAGATCTTCCAGGGACTCGCCGCGAACTACCCCGACCTGGGCGAGACCGCGATCAAGGGCAACTACAAGAAGTGGGAAGCCATGCTTCTCGAGCTGAACACGCTACGCGGCAAGGCGGGCCTGTCCCCGGTCGACGTGGTCCTCACCGCCCCGGCGGCGGCTCCCCCCGCAGAAGCGGAACCGAACTGACCCCAGCCACGGCATGACGCGGAGAGAAGCGATGAACCCCTACCGTCACCCCCTCCTGCTGCTCGCAGCCGTCCTGACCGGGTTGCTGTGGTCCCCCGCCGAGGAGATCACGTCCGAGACCGCGACCGAGATCAAGTACCGCGAGAAGGCACGCGGCCCGGAGCTGAGCGTGCCCACCGCGCTCGTCGTCCTGCTCAAGCGCGACGCCGGTGCGGGCGGCGCGCAGGGCCGCGACCTCCAGAACGCCATCGGCGAGCTGGACCGCGGGAACCTCGCAGAGGCTCGCCGCGCCCTGAAGAACCTGAGCGGCGGCGGCCTCAAGCAGGATCTCGAGAGCGGGAAGATGGTGTACCAGGGGTTCGCGACGAACGACCCCCCCGGTAAGCGCAAGCGGCCGCCGTGGTACAGCGAGTACGCGCACTTCTTCTACGCCCAGGCCCTCTACGAGGAGGGCCTGCAGCGGAAGGACGAGGAGCTGCTGAAGCAGGCGTATCTGGCGCTCGTGGACCAGCCCCTGCCGGAAGGCGGGAAGGACGACAAGGGCAAGCCCCTGACCACGGGCGGCTTCCTCAAGCGCTTCCAGGACGGCAACAGCCGCTACTACGCGGACGCCATGGCCCTCGCCGCCAAGACGCTCGTGGGACTCCGCCAGTACGACGAGGCCGCGAAGATGTTCAAGGCTCTCGGCGACGAAGCCATCGCGAGCGACATCGGGCCCACGTGGGCCTACGAGGCCAAGCTGGGAGCCGGGCGCATCGCCGAGGCCCAGGGCAAGTACCTCGAAGCCATCAACGGCTACAAGGACGCCGCGACCTTCATGCGGCTGCTCCTCCCGCGCGAGACGCGGAACTGCTTCCGCAGACTGATCGGGCGGCTCCACAGCCGAGCCCGCATGCAGGCCGCCGGCATCATGCTCCAGCGCGCCGAGAAGAACCGGTCCCCCTCGGAATTCGCCGAGCTCAGGGACTTCATCAACGAGAGCACCCCCGAGGCTCTCGAACGGCAGTACCGGACGCTTCCCAGCGCCCAGCGGGTGGCCCTCGTCGAGGGTGCCCTCGATCCCCAGGTCCAGGCCGTCATGCAGAACGGGCTGGGTCTCGCCTACCTCCAGGAAGGGAAGTTCGAGGAGGCGATCCTCGCTTTCCGCCGGGTGGAGGTGAAGTACTTCCAGGTTCCGGAAGAGCACGCCCGTGCCCTCCACTATCTGGCCCGGGCGGCCGACGAGGCCGCCAAGCAGGCCGCGGGGGACGAAGCCCGGAACCTCTACCAGACGTACAGTGACAACGCGCGCAGCCGGCTGAAGGCGGAGTACCCCAACAGCCCCTGGGCGAAGTAGCCCTTCCCCGCACCCGGCGGGGAGGACATCCCTGCGTCGGCAAGGGCCGCCACAAGTGGCGCAAACCCGGTCCCGGCGTTACCCTTTCGCGCTCGAATCCGAAAATCGGCCCCATCGGACCCGTTGCCCTTGGCCATAGAGGCGGGTCCCCCATCTGGAGTGGTTTCCGACCATGACCCACACCCGTCTGTTCGGCCTCATCGCCCTTGTGTTGTTCGCCGCCGTGGTTCTCGCCACTCCCGCCTTCGCGGAGGAGGAGGGTGGCGGCCTGTTCTCGGACATCATCTCCAAGGGCGGCGCCATCGGCATCGTCATCATCATCCTGTCCGTCGCGACGCTCGCGCTCATCATCGAGTTCGCGGTCAACGTGCGGCGCGACAAGATCTGCCCGCCGGAGCTCGTCGACGAGCTCGAGGCGCTGCTGGAGGAGGAGGAGTACCAGGAGGCGCTCGAACTCTGCGAGTCCGAGCCGAACTTCCTGACCAACTCGCTCGCCGCCGGCCTGCCCCGTCTGAACGAGGGCTACACCAAGGTGCAGGAGGCGCTCGAAGCCCAGGCGGGCATCGAGGCGGTCAAGCTGCAGCAGAAGGTCAGCTGGATGCTGTTCCTCTCGAACGTCGCACCGATGCTCGGTCTGTTCGGAACGGTCAGCGGCATGATCACGGCCTTCAACGAGATCGTCCGACTGGGCGCCAAGGTCACGCCGAA
>JAHEIK010000354.1 GCA_024639415.1 Planctomycetota bacterium | reverse complement strand
TCCGGCAGGTCGTGATCCCAATCTGCCGCCCGCCGGCGCGCGCAATCCCTTCGAGGACCTGCCGCCGACGCGGCCCACACCCACCGAGCCGGCCCCCGCTCGGCCGCTGCCCGGCGCGGCGCCGGAGCGCGATCCGGGCGTCAGTTTCACGCCTCCGGGCAGCGTCAGGTCGCGTGAGCACGCCGCACGCTTGCGTGCCGCTCCGGGTGATGCGGGTGTCGCGGGCTACCCCGCAGACATCGTGCGCAGTGCGTCGGCGGACCGGGTGCTCGCCACGGGCCTGAAGCCGTGCGTGATCGTCTTCTACGACAACGCGTCGAAGGCCTCGGACCTGCAGGCGGCGGAGTTCCTGCCGACGCTGGTCGGGCGCAGCCGCGACGTCGACCTCGTGTTGATCGACGTCGGCACGAAGGCGCGCTGGAACGAGGCGCAGAAGAAGGTCGTGCGCACGTACTACAACTTCTATGTCCCGACGACGGTCGTCCTCGCGCCCAACCGCGCGCCGATCAAGTCGTGGTACAGCCGCATCAAGGCGCGCGACCTCGAGCGCGCGATCGATCAGGCCCTGGGCAAGTAGCGCGCGCAGGCAGAAGAGTTGAACCGCAGAGGCGCAGAGAGCGCAGAGTCTTGGCGTGCGTCTGCACTTCGTGGCCTGAAGAGGGCGAACCACAGAGGACACAGAGAGCACAGAGCGCTTCCCGTGATCGGGAGGTAGTCGCCCGTGCCTGCATCCTCTGGTGCCCCTCAGCCTCCGGACAAAGGGAACCAAGAGCACTGCCGGCGTCTGCCGTCTCAGATGCTCCGCTCCGTGTCCTCTGTGTTCTCTGTGGTTCGGTTCCGACGAGCCACCCGCGGCGCACGCCTTGCACGTCTCTGTGTCCTCTGCGCCTTTGCGGTGACTCCGGCGCCATCCGCGTGCGAACGCGCGGCCGCTACTCGCGGTCCGCCGTCTCCGCCAACCATGCCTTCAAGTGGGGCACGAGCTGCGCCAGCTTGCTCTTCGCACGGTGCAGGAACTGGCCGACGCTCTCCGGATTGACGTCCAGCGCCTCCCCGATGCTGCGGTAGTCCATCCCGTCGAGGTACTTCATCGTCAGCAGGCGCCGGTCCCGCTCCGGTAGCTGGCGCAGCGCGTCGCGTAGCGACTCGATGGCCGCGGTCCGCTCCTGGTCCTCGAGCGCCCGTGCAGGACCCAGCGTGCCCGGGCGCTCGGGCAGATGCCCCGTCTCCTCCAGCTCGCGCGGAAGGCGGTTGCCCCTGCGCAGCAGGCGCAGGACCTCCGTGCGACAGATCACGCCCAGATACGTCGAGACCCGATACTGCGGGTCGTAGCGATGCAGCAGGATGCGGTCGCGGCGCACCAGGGCGAGGAAGACCTCGCCCACGATCTCGTCCACGTCGGCATCGCGCGCACGCCCCGTACGGCGCGCGAGCATGCGGCGCGCAAGCGCCTGGATCAGCGGACCGAAGCGGTCGACGAACGCCTCCCAGGCCCCGCGGTCGCCGCTCGCGCAGCGCGCCACGAGCTCGGCTTCCGAGAGAGGCGGTTCGGCCTGGGGTACGGGATCGCTCACTTGCCGCTTGCGGGTGTCACCACCGGACCGGGAATCGGCTTCGCCGGCCGCGTGGCCTTCTTGAGGAAGAGGATCGCCCACGCCGTGTCGAGGACGTCGCTCGGCTTGTAGTCCTTGCCGCCGAGGTTGCCGGTGCTCCAGCGACCGCCCTCCTGCTGCTTGCCAATGAGGTAGCGCGAGCCGGTGATGTACCAGTCGTGCTTGCCGATGAGCGTGCGGCCGCCGAGGATCCCGGCGCGCTCGAGCCCGTACAGGTAGTAGTAGTGCCACGCGGGCGCAGCGCGCGGGGGGTTGTGGTCGACGGCGAAGTTGACGTCGAGCCAGGCGAAGCCGTCCTGGATGGCGCGGCGTACTTCGCGGTTCAGCTTGCTCGGGTAGATAGGCAGCGGCTTGTCGCGCGGCGTCCCATCCTTCTTCAGGGTGAGCGCGTGGTGGCAGATCGACAGGCAGGCGATGCCGGCCGTGGTCATGCTGCCCGTCGCCAGATAGGGACTCTGCAGGTAGCTCCAGCCGCGAGCGCGGTCGCCGGCGTCGATCTTGTAGATCGGCTCGCCCTTCTTCTCACCCCCGATCGTGCGCAGGACCTTGGGGCCGGCCTGCTCCTGGTTGGCCAGCAGACGCTTGATCACGTTGATGAAGACGATGCCGGGCACGATGCCGCCGCACTCCCGCGCCGCACGCAGGCCGAGCAGCGCGTACTGCGTGTTCGAGTTGTCGGGCCGGGGCTTCGGATAGCTCCAGTCGCCGGTCGACTCCTGGGAGCGCTTCAGCCAGTCCGCCATGTCGCGGACCCACTCGGCGATCTCCGGCGGCATGCCGCAGGGGTTGCCGGCTTGCTTCTTCGTGACGGAGTGCTTCTTCCTGCGTCCGCTCTTCTTGGCAGGGACGCGGTAGTACTCGACGACGAACATGAGCAGCGTGCCGGTGTCGTAGGTCGTTCGTCCTCCGCCCTGGCCGCGTAGCTTGTCCTGCGCGCGGCAGTAGGCCATCGCGGCGTCGACGACCTTGTCGCCCTTCTTGTCGCCTGCGGCAAGCAGGGCCAGGCCGGAGAGCGCGGTGGCGCCGATCGTGTAGTGACGGTCGCGCCCGTGGTGCACGCCGCCGATCAGGCCGTTGCCCTTCTGCTGCGTCCGCAGCCACGCGGCGCCCTTGGCGACAGCCTGGTCGATGGCCTTCTGCACCTTGCGGTCCGGCACCCCGGGATCCCCGGGCCTCGGCCGGGGCGCGGCGTCGGCGCGTGTGCCGAGCAGGGCCAGGCCGGCGAGCAGGCAGGCGAGGAGGGGCCGGCGGGGGGCGTGCATGGGGTCTCTCCGGGACGCCCTCATGCTACCCATGGAATTCCGCGGTCGTTTCTGCCTCAGCCCCAAACACAGGAGCCTCCCGGGCGTAGAGGCCTTGGGGACGCAGGTACACTCCGTCCTCACGCCCATGGCGAGCCTGACAACAGGCTGGCAGCAGGACCTCGACAGGCCGTACCGCAGCATGACGTCGATCACAGCCTCCATTCCCGCGCAGGCCGCCCAGGCAGGGGGTCGCCGAGCGCGCCGACAGGACAGCGATGCGCGCCGCCGCCGCCGTGCCGACGACCTCCTCCTCGTGGATGCGATCCTCGGCGGGGACGATGACGCGTTCCGCCGACTCGTCGAGAAGTACCAGCGGCCGCTGTACTGGGTCGCCTACGACGTGCTCCTCGACGGTGAGGAGGCGCGGGACGTGGTCCAAGAGGCGTTCATCCGCATCCACGGGGCGCTGGACCGCTTCGACCGGCGCCGCGACCTGATGAATTGGATTTTCCGCATCGCGCGCAACCTCGCGATCGACGCGTACCGGCGCCGCAGGCGACGGGCAGTGCCGGTCGAGGATCTCAGCCGCGCAGCAGACGAGGGCGAGGTGCAGGTACGGCGCGCGCGCGAGGGCGAGGCCGACCCCGATCTCAACGATCAAGTGGCCCAGGTGCTCGCCGACCTCCCGGTCGACTACCGTTTGGCCCTCACGTTGCGCGAGTTCCACGGCCTGACGCCGCGCGAGATCGCCGCCGTCACCGATTGCAGCTACCCGACGGCTCGTTGGCGCCTGCACCGCGCCCGCGCGCTGTTTCGCCAAGCATGGGAGGAGCGCTACGGCGCGGCCCCGACCCTGGGGGGAGAGACGGTATGACCCGCATGCCCAACCCGCCTTCTGGCGACGCACCCACGCCCGAATCACCCACGCCCGAGGCCGCGCGCGACGTGCGCACGGTGTTGCTCGAGGCAGAGCACATGCTGCGCGCGTGTGCCCGCCAGCGCTCGGAGCGCGCGGTCGACGGGGAGCCCGCTCCTGGTGGGGGTCCCGCCGAGCGGGCGCAGTTGGCGCGCGTGGCCGAGGAACTCGAGACGGCGGCCGCCGCAGCGCCGGACCTGGCGCAGCGCCACGAGCGCAGGCTCGCTGCGGTGCGCGGGCGCCTGGCCATCCATACACGGGACATCCCGTCCGGCGCCCTCGACGGCCTCTACGACGACGTGCGTGCGGCGACCGCCGAGGCCTCGCCCTGGGCTCGCTCGCGCATGAGCGACGCCTTCCTCGACGCACCGCGTCAGCTGGCGCGCTGGCGCTCGACGGCGCTGGCCGCATGCGCCTTGCTCGCCGTCGGAGCGGGCCTGTTCGCCGGTGGCCGGCTCGGCATCGAGGGTCCCGACGCGGGCCGCAGCCTCGAGCGCGAAGACCCGCGCGACGACATCCTGCCGCGCTTCAGCGCGTCACGCCTCATCCGGCCCGCCGCTCGCGGCCGCGGCGGCATCGGAACCCTCGTGAGCGATCCGAGCCCGGAGATGCGGGCGGCGCCCGCCCCGGGCGTCGTCGTCTTCTACGGCTCGCGCACGCCCTCCGAAGCCCAGCGCCGTCTGGATTCGATCCAGATCTTCCCCGTCGGTCTTCCGGCGGAGGACGTGGAGCAGAACTGAGTCCGCGCCGGCCCCGGCTGCTCGCGGCCTGCCTGCCCGTGCTCGCCATCGTGTTGGGGGGCACG
>JAHEIK010000353.1 GCA_024639415.1 Planctomycetota bacterium | reverse complement strand
GTCCCCCGCTCCGAGCAGATCCGCGGCGAGACCTTCAAGGTCGGTGACCGCATCCGGGCCTTCCTCTTCGAGGTCCGTCCCATGGGCCAGCGCGTCCGCATCGTGCTCTCGCGCAGCCGCCCGGACTTCGTGGCCAAGCTCTTCGAGCTCGAGGTGCCCGAGATCGCCGACGGCGTGATCGTCGTGCGCCGCATCGAGCGCGAGGCGGGCTACAAGACGAAGCTCGCGGTCGAATCGCTCGACATGAAGGTGGATCCCATCGGCGCCTGCGTAGGCGTCCGGGGCAGCCGCATCCGCAACATCATCGACGAACTCAACGGCGAGAAGGTCGACATCCTCAAGTTCGAGGAACAGCCGGAGGTCATGATCGCGACGGCGCTCAAGCCCGCGCAGATCAACTCCATCACGCTCAACTGGGACAACCACGTCGCCGACGTGCTCGTGGACGAGGACCAGCTCAGCCTGGCGATCGGTCGCCGGGGCGCCAACGTACGCCTCGCCTCGCGCCTCGCCGACTGGGAGATCAACATCGCCGGGGAGCCCCTGGCCGACGCGACGCCCCCTGCCCCTGAGGCCGCTGCAGAGGCGGACGGTGAGCAGCCGGAGGGCGCGGCCGCCGAGGGCGCGGCCGCTCCTGCGGAGGATGCCGCAGCTGCGGCGCCCGCCGCCGACGCGGACGCCTCGGAGGGCGCCGAAGCGGCTCCCGAGCCCGCCCCGGCAGCGTCCCCGGAGGCCCCTGAGGACGCTCCGGAGACCCCGGACGACCTGACGCCGCCCAGGGATTCCGTGCCGGAGTCACCCGCGGGGAGTTGAGCCCCGCGCCACGAGTCCGGTACCATCCTCGGTTCAACCCCGAATCGGGGCACCAAAGCAGACGACAAGGACACGACCAGGTTTGGCCAAACGCTTCTATCAGATTGCGATCGATCTCGGCCTCCAGCCGCGGAGCTTCATCCGCGAGTTGAGCGACGTCGGGCTGTCCGTCGGCAACCAGATGGTGGTCATTCCGGACGAGCTCGAGCAACGCATCCACGAGATGTTCGACACGCTCCATCCGCCGGCAGAGCCTCCGGCACCCGAGCCCGTCGCTGAGCCCGTCGTCGAGACCGAGCGCCAGGCTGAGGCTGAGGTGATCGAGGGCGAGGCGCCCGTCGAGAGCGCAGAGCCCGTCGTCGTGGAAGAGCCGGTTACGGCCGAGGCAGAGCAGGCCGCCGCAACCGCCGAGGGTGAGCAAGCGGCGGAAGCGCCCGCCGTCGAAGAGGGTGACGCCGACGACGGCAGCGCAGATGCCGCGACGGAGGCCGCCGCAGAAGGCACCGAAGACGGTGATGCCGAGGGCGAGCCCGAAGCGCCCGGCAGCAAGCCGAAGAAGATCGAGCCCTCGCGTCGTGCTCCTGGTCACCTCGTACCGACCCTCGACCCGCGCGCGGGCCGACTCGTCAAGGACGCACCGGTCGGTGGTGTTCCGTCCCTGCGCCCCAAGCCGCGTCGCACCGACGGTGCGCCCGCGCCGGGTGGCTTCACGCCGCAGTTGCCGCGCACCGATCGCGCACCCGGTGCACGTCGTGACGGCGGCCGCCGCGTCGCAGACCGCTACCGCGGCAAGCGTGGCAAGGAGACCTTCACGATGCGGCGTCACGGCCGCGGTCGCAAGTCGCGACCGGCCGTGCCCCACGTGCGTCCGACGGCCATCGAGGTGGAGCTTCCCATCTCGGTGAAGGGCCTCGGCGAGGCCAGCAGCTACAAGGCGGCGGACATCGTCCGGGTTCTCTTCAAGAACCACAACATGATGGTCACGCCGAACTCCTCGCTCGACAAGGAGACGGTCGAGACCGTGTGCCTCGAGTTCGAGATCGACGTCACCTTCAAGGAGAAGGTCACGGCCGAGGACGTCCTGCTCAAGCAGTTCGAGGGTGCGGACGAGGACGAGAACCTCTCGAGCCGCCCGCCCGTCGTGGCGATCCTCGGCCACGTGGATCACGGCAAGACGACGCTGCTCGACTACATCCGCAGCAGCGACGTCGCGGCCAAGGAAGCCGGCGGCATCACGCAGCACATCGGCGCGTGCCAGGTGACCCTCGAGGACGGCCGCAGGGTGACGTTCCTCGATACGCCGGGCCACGAGGCGTTCACGGAGATGCGGGCCCGCGGCGCCCAGGTCACCGACATCGTGATCCTCATCGTCGCGGCCGACGACGGCGTCATGCCGCAGACGGTCGAGGCCATCAGCCACGCGAAGGCTGCCGGCGTCGAGATCGTCGTCGCCATCACGAAGGTCGACCGCGACAACGCCCGCGTGGACCGCGCCAAGCAGCAGCTCACGGCCCACGAGATCTTCGTCGAAGGCTACGGCGGCGACGTCTCGGTCTTCGAGGTCTCGGGCATCACCGGCCAGGGCGTGCCGCAACTCCTCGAGCACCTCGCCCTCATGGCCGAGGTCGACGCCGAGAAGTACCGCGCCAACCCGGACCGCCGGGCGCAGGGCACGGTCATCGAGGCGCAGAACAGCCCCAAGCGCGGCATCGTCACGACGGTGCTCGTGCAGAACGGCACGCTCAAGAAGGGCGACGCCGTCATCGCCGGCGAGGCGTGGGGCAAGGTCCGCGGTCTCTTCGACGACCGCGGCGGCACCGTCAAGGCGGCCGGTCCGAGCATGCCCGTCGAGATCATCGGCCTCGACCGCGTCCCGGACGTCGGCAGCAAGCTCTACTCCGCGCGCAACGCCATCGAGGCGAAGAAGATCGTCGGCGCCCGTCGCGACGAAGCGCGCGCCATGGAGCAGGCAGCACAGGGCAAGGTCACGACGCTCGACGACCTCTTCGGCAAGATCGAGGAGGGCAAGACGCAGGACGTCAACCTCGTCGTCAAGGCCGACGTGAAGGGCTCGCTCGATCCGCTGAAGACGATCCTCGAGCGCCTCGGCAACGAAGAGGTGCGGCCGAAGATCATCCACAGCGCCGTCGGCGCGGTGAACGAGTCGGACGTCGTCCTCGCCTCGGCGTCCAACGCCTGGGTCATCGGCTTCCACGTGAACCTCGACGCCAAGGCCCGCGCCCGCGCCAAGCAGGAGCACGTCGAGGTGCGCACCTACAAGGTGATCTACGACATCGAGAACGACGTCAATGACCTGCTCGAGGGCCGTCTCGCTCCGGAGATGATCGAGGCCGTCACCGGCCACGCGGAGGTGCTGCAGATCTTCACGTTCTCGAAGATCGGCAACATCGCCGGCTGCCGGGTCCGCGACGGCATCGTCCGCCGCGACTCGCTGGTGCGCGTCAAGCGCGGCGAAGAGATCGTCCACGAGGGCACCATCGCCAGCCTGCGCCGCGAGAAGGACCAGGCCAACGAGGTCCGCGAGGGCCTGGAGTGCGGTCTCACCATCAAGGACTGGGACGAGCTCGAGATCGGCGACGTGATCGAGACGTACAAGATCGAGGCGAAGAAGCGCACACTGGCCGGCAAGAACTAGCCGGCCCCGGCGCTCATTCTCCCGGCAGGTCTCAATCTCCTCGCAGGTCTCCCACTCCCTGGACAGCCCATGGCCAAGCAGCGCCGCATCCTCCGTCTACAGCAGTTGATCCTCGAGGTCGCCGCCAACCACATCCAGCGCGAGTTGGAGGATCCGCGCATCGGCCTGGTGTCGATCACACGCGTGAAGTTGGCGCCGGACCTGAGTCAGGCGCAGCTCTTCTGGTCGATGATCGGCGAGGAGTCCCAGGTCCGCACGTGCGAGCGTGGCCTCCAGCATGCCCTGCCCTCGGTCCAGCGGGCGGTGGCGCATGCCATGCAGACGCGCGTGACGCCCAAGCTCCAGTTGATCCACGACCAGGGCATGGAGCACGCGCAGCGCATGGAGGAGATCTTCACCAAGCTGCGAGCGGAGCGTGGAGAGGATCCCGCCGAGGACGAAGACCTCCTCGAGGGTGAGGACGAAGACGCGCCCGAGGACGAAGGCGAAGAGGATTCGCGCTCGTAGCTCGCGTTGGGAGTTGACGAACGCCCGGGTGCGCCGATACTCGCGACCCGCGTTTCGAACGTGGTGCCCGTAGCTCAGTTGGTTAGAGCACCGGATTGTGGTTCCGGGGGTCGGGGGTTCAAATCCCCTCGGGCACCCCATACCCAGCTGCGCTGGGATGGGGTGCTGTGGCACCCGTCTTTCTTCCAAGGGGGTAAACCCCCTTGCGGTCTCGACGTGGCGGAGCGAACGCACAAGACAGTGCGACCGACAGCTCTACCGCCACGCTCTCGACCTATCCCCATAGCCCAGCTGCGCTGGGATGGGGTGCTGTGGCACCGCGGCTCATCGCCCCAGGCGGTTCGTGGGCGGGTATGTAACCCGCCCCTACCGGAGACCTGCCTGTAGGGGCGGGTTACATACCCGCCCACGCGCACCGGAACACAGGCACATGGCCAGAGTGTACGGCGCGGTACGTTGCCGCCGGGGCGGCCCGTCCCCCTACGGGTACCTCACCAACGCCACGTCCCGCGGCAACGCGCGCGGGAACGTGGGCGCTCCGCCCAGGTTCGTTCCGAAGCACCACAGCTCGTAGGGCGCGAGCAGGTTCAGGACCGCCGCATCGCGCCCGTGCAACGCACCGTGGTTGCCCCACGCGA
>JAHEIK010000048.1:7667-14931 GCA_024639415.1 Planctomycetota bacterium | reverse complement strand
AAGTAGACGGCGTGCTCCATGCGGCTGCCTCCCGTGACTGCGCAGCTACAAGTGCCGTGCCGCGCTCCCCACCCTGCCTCGGAGCAGCCGATTGTGCCGCCCTGGCCTCGGTGGCGCAAGGCTGCCCGACCCTGTCGGTGTCCTCGATCTCGGCACGGAACGTTCGATCCGGAACGAAACGTTCGGTGCCCGCAGACGTCCATCGATCGGCGTCTGGCTCCGATCAACCGCCGCGGGGGGAGATGCTCTCCAGCGCCGCCTCGGCCGCCAGCCGGATCTTCTCATCCGCATGCCTCTGGTGAGGCTCCAGTGCGGCCGCAGCCCTCGCACCTTGCGTGCCCATGCGACCCAGCGTACGCATCGCGACGAGCAGTGCATCGTCGTCCTCCTGCCCGAGAACGGCGATGAGCGTGTCCAGGGCGCGCTCGACCTCGTGGTCGGCCTCGTACAGCTTCTGCGCCGCCAAGGCTCGCACGAGGGTGCTCTCGTGGCTGAGGGAGGCCAGCAACAGGGGGTGCGCGGGCTCGCCGATCTGGCGCAACGCCCACAGCACCGAGGGCAGTCGGCGCGTGTGACCGGCCGCAAGGGCTGCCTTCAGGTGAGGCAGCGCTGGCGCCCCGATGCTGCCCAGGGCATTGGCAGCCTGCGCGCGCACGAGGACCCGCTCGTCGGCCAGCAGCGGCAGGATCGCGGGCACGTCAGCTCCCGCATAGGGGCCCGCACGCCCCAGCGCCATGACTGCGTACACGACGACATCCGTGACCGGGTCCCGCAGCGCGCGAACCAGTGCGGGACGCAGCCGCTCCACGACCTCGGGCTGCAGCTTCTCCTGCAACTCGATCTGGGCCAGCCCGTAGGCCCCGGCCGTCCGGGCATCGTCACTCTCGTCGGCGAGCGCTGCCTCGAACAGGGCCACCAGTGCCACGTGGTTCGACCGGCGCCTGGCGAGCGTCTGTACGGCGGCCGCACGAACGCGTGCGTCGCTGTCCCCCGCCGCCGTACGCAGCGCCTCCAACACGAGCTGGAAGTGCTCGCGCCCGAGATAGGCCGCTGCCTCCGCTGCCGTCCGCCGTACCTGCGGCAGGTCCGAAGCGAGGGCTCGGGCCAGTGCAGCACCCAGGGGGGCATCGCTCGGGCCGTACCGCGGCACGGCCAGGAGGCCGGCCCACTGCACGCCCCAGTCCTCACGCCCGAGCGCTGCGAGGATGACCGGACGCGGGCTGCCCTCCACACCCTCCAGCACGCGGTCCACGAAGCGCCGTGCCGTCAGCTCGCCATCGCTCGTGCCCGGCAGGCCCCGGAGGCGCGGCGCAATCACGTCGAAGGGACCGGTGACCGCCGGCTGGACGGGCGGACGCTCCGTCGGCGCATCCGGCTGCGCGCTGTCGCCGAAGAAGAAGATGCCCGAGACGACGGCGACGAGGCCGAGCAGCACCAGGGCCGGGGCGACGAGCCGCCGGCTCATGTCGGCTCTCCGGCGCCGGCTGACACGGCACGCCCGACCGCCCACTGGCGGAGCGACTCGATGCTCTCCCGGCGCGTGACGGCCAGAGGTCGGGTCGCCGTGAGCTCGGCCAGAAGCGTCGCGGTGTCCAGTTCCTTGCCGGCAGCGAAGGCTGCGTACAGTCCCGCCACGACAGCCTGCTCGATCTCGGCGCCGCTGAAGCTCTCGCTCGCCTCAGCCAAGGCGTCCAGATCGAAGTCGGCGGGATCGCGCCCCCGATGCGTGAGGTGCACGGCGAACACGGTCCTGCGCTCGGCCGGCTGCGGCAGGTCGACGAAGAAGATCTCGTCGAAGCGCCCCTTGCGCATCAACTCGGGAGGCAACTGCGTGACGTCATTGCACGTCGCGACGAGGAACACGGGCGACGTGCGGTCCTGCAGCCAGCCGAGAAGCCTGCCGAAGATGCGCCGCGACAGGCCGCCGTCCGCGTCCACGCTGCCCGCGTAGGCGAAGGCCTTCTCGATCTCATCGATCATCAAGACGCACGGGGCCATATGCTCGGCCGTTGCCAGCGCCGTCTCGAGGTTCTTGTCGGACTCGCCGATGTACTTGTCGTAGATGCGCCCCGCCTCGAGGCGCAGCAGGGGCAAGCCCCAGTCGTGCGCCACGGCCTTCGCTGCCAGGCTCTTCCCGCAGCCATGCACACCGAGCAGCAGCATGCCCTTGGGCGGGGGCAGGCCGAAGTCGCGCGCTTCAGCTCCGAACGCACCGCGGCGCAATCCGAGCCAGCGCTTGAGGTTCTCGAGCCCCCCCACCTCGGCCAGGGACGTGTCGACGGGCACGTACTCCAAGACGCCGCCTTCGTGCAGCACGCGGCGCTTGGCTTCGATGACGCCCTCCACATCCTCGCCGGAGAGGATCAGGTCGTCCGCCACGCAGCGCCGCAAGGCATGCTCGGCCTCGGTCCAGGTCATGCCCTTGAGGCTGTCCACGAGACGCTCGAAGCCGGCATCGTCCAGCGCTACCTGCACCGGTACGGCAACCGAGAAGTCCTGCACGACGCGGCGCGCCAGGGCGCGCAGCTCGTCCGGCGTCGGGCGCGGCAGGCGCCATGTCGCGCACAGGTGCCTCAGCGTCGACGGCAGGTCGATGTCCGGCCCGGCCAGCACGATCGTGCGGCGATCGGATCCGAAGTGCCGCCCGACATCGAGAAGGCGGCGGACCGTCGCTGGATCGTCGAGCCAGCGCTGGAGATCCTTGAAGAAGTAGAGCGCCTCGCGCTGCATCCGCACGGCCGAGTCAAGCGCCTGATCCAGGGTCTTGCCGCGCTCCAGCCCCCGCAGGGAGCCCGAGCGCAGCAGGCCGCGCGTCAGCGTCCACACGTACAGGGGCAGGTCGAGAGCCCGGGCCGTCCGGCCGAGCAGGTCTTCGATGCGCTCCTCGTCGGCACCGTGAACAGCCAGGAACGGCAGCCGGGAACGCACCAGGAGTTCGAGTTCGCGCTGCGTATCGATCATGGCTCGCCGTCCCGCATCGCCGTCACTCTACCCGCCGTTCCTGCTCAGCCCGCCCGGCAGAACCTGTCCTTGCAAGCAGCTTCCCAATCGGCGCGGTACGGGGCGGGCACGGGATCCTCCAAGAGCGAGCCGGGTGGCAGATAGTGATAGATCTGGCCGTAGTGCAAGCTGTGCAGCGCGTCCACACGACGCCAGACATGACGCGGCTGGACAGCCTCGGGGCCCGGCAAGCCCGCCGCGGCAATCAACTCCTGGAAGCTGTGCACCGTGTCGGCGTGGTAGTTCCGCACGCGCTCGCACTTGTCGGTCACGACGAGCCCGGAGACGAGCCCCGCATCCTGCGTGGCGACCCCCACCGGGCAGTGATTGGAGTTGCAGCGCCGTGCCTGGATGCAGCCGAGCGCGAACATGAACGCGCGTGCGGAGCTGCACACGTCCGCGCCCATCGCGAGCGCCCGGACCATGTGAAAGCCTGTGATGATCTTGCCGGCTGCGATCAGCTTCACGTGCTCGCGCAAGCCGCAGCCGACCAGTGCGTTGTGCACGAACACAACACCTTCCCGTAGCGGCCAGCCCACGGAGTTGCTGAACTCCAGCGGAGCCGCGCCGGTGCCTCCCTCCCCGCCGTCGATGGCGAAGAAGTCAGGCGTGACGCCGGTGGCGACCATGGCCTTGCACAGGCTGAAGATCTCAACGCGATCACCGACGCACAGCTTGATGCCGATCGGCTTGCCGCCCGAGAGCTCGCGGAGTCGTGCGACGAACTCGAGCAGGCCGACGGGCGTGTCGAAGGCCCGGTGCGCAGGCGGGGAGTCGACGCGCTTGCCAACGGGCACGCCGCGGATGGCGGCGATCTCCGGGGTCACCTTCTGCGCGGGGAGGATCCCGCCATGGCCGGGTTTGGCGCCCTGGCTCAGCTTCAACTCGATCATCTTCACGGCCGGAAGGGCGGCCCGCTCGCTGAAGGCCTCCGGGTCGAAGCCGCCGTCGGCCGAACGACACCCGAAGTACCCCGTCCCGATCTGGTAGATCAGGTCCGCGCCGCCCTCGAGGTGATACGGGCTGATGCCCCCCTCCCCGGTGTTGTGGGCGAAGCCACCGGCCTGCGCCCCTCGGCTCAGGGCGAGGACGGCGTTCTTGCTGAGCGAACCATAGCTCATCGCAGAGATGTTCAGATACGAAGCATCGTACGGCTGCGTGCACGCGGGGCCACCGATCCTCACGCGCGGTGCCACGTGCGGAGCGACCCGGGCCGCCATGGAGTGGTTCATCCACTCGTAGCCGACCCGGTACACGTCGTTCTGCGTTCCGAACGGCAGCGTGTCGAGCACGTCCTTCGCACGCTGGTAGGCGACGGCCCGGAACTCCCGGTTGAACGGCGTACCGTCCGTGTTCGACTCCACGAAGTACTGCTGGATCTCGGGACGGATGGCCTCGAACACGTAGCGGAAGCGCCCGATGAGCGGCCAGTTCCTGAGGACGGCATGGCGTGTCTGGAGCGCGTCGCGCAGACCGAGGAGCACCAGCGGGGCGACGATCGCATAGCCCCACAGGGCCGGTCGCCAGACGTACGCCCACGCAGCGAGCCCCAGGAGGACGAGCACGGAGACGAGGTAGAACAGACGGCGATACATGGACACCTCCGGGCGGCTCCCAGGGTACACCCCGGCGCACTCGCGCCCGCCCGCCTGCTACCTTGGCCGGATGCCGCGCGCGTCCGCCACGCTCCTCGTCTGCCTCACCGTCTGCGGACTCGCCCTGCTGACGCCTGAAGCGCACGGCAAGGAGCCCCCGGCGCCGCAAGCGACGACGGTGCGGGTCGGCTGCTTCAACACGTGGCTCATCCCGATCGTCTCGAAGGACTTCGCCGCGCGGCGCGCACGCATGCCGTCCGCGCTACGCGCCCAGAAGCTGGATGTGCTGTGCTTGCAGGAGGTCTGGACGGGGCGCGAGCAGCGCGCGCTGGCGAGGGCGCTCAAGCAGGACTTCCCGCACATGGTCCGCGGCGGCGGCGGCCTTCTGATCCTCTCGCGGCATCCCATCGTGGACAGCGCCTGGGTGCCCTTCCCACACTTCAAGGGGCTCTCCCTCGGGGAGCAACTCGCCCGCAAGGGCCTGCTCGAGGCCGTGATTCGCACGCCCGTGGGGCGGGTGCGTGTGGTCACGACGCACCTGGCCTTGGCCTTCGGAGCCGACAACCCGCGTAGCAAACAGCTCGCGTTCCTGCTCCGTCGCCTGGCGAAGCAACGGGACCTGCCCCTGGTGCTCGCCGGCGATCTCAACACGCTGCCCCTCGATGCCGGGCGGCTCACCGCCGACTACCGTGCAGTGCTGCGCGCCGGGCTCGTCGACTGCAACCCACCTATCCAGCTCGCCAGTGGCCTCTTCGCCGCCAAGCCTCCGACGCGGGTCGGATGGCCTCGGCCGGTACGCAAGTCGCTCGAGGGGTGGCGCCCCGACCACATCCTCGTGCGATCGGGAAAAGCGCTCTCGGTCGCCGTGCGCGCCTTCCGGCTCGCACTCGATGAACGCTCCACAGCGCTGTCCGACCACAACCTGCTGCGCGCCGACCTCCGCATCCAGCTTCGGCCGCTCCGCAAGGGTGCTTCCCGATGATGACGCCTGATCTCCCGCTCGAGCGCTTCGAGCACATCGTGTTCTTCACCGGCGCGGGGCTGTCCTCGGAGTGCGGGCTGCCGACGTATCGCGGCGAGGGCGGCATCTGGGGCTCCTACGACTACCAGGACTACGCCTGCCAGCGGGCGTTCGACAGGGACCCCGATCGCGTCTGGGACTTCCACGACGAGCGGCGACGCGTCATGGGTGCGGCGGCGCCGGGACTGGCCCACAGCGTGATGGCGAAGATCCAACAGGAGCGCACCACGACCGTCATCGTCACGCAGAACATCGACGGGCTGCACCAGCGCGCGGGAGCCGTCGACGTCGTCGAACTCCACGGGAGCGTCTGGCGCGTGCGCTGCAGCTGTCCGGGTGCCCCATTCGAGAACAAGGACCTTCCGATCGAACGACGCTGTGTGGCGTGTGGCGCGTGGCGGAGGCCCGACATCGTCTGGTTCGAGGACCCCATGCAGCAGGCGCCCCTCGAGCGTGCAGCAGAGGTCCTCATGGCCAGTGACCTCCTCGTCTCCATCGGCACGTCCGGCGTCGTCTATCCAGCCGCGCAGCTCCCGCGCATGGCGAAGGCAGCCGGCGCGATGTGCGTGGAGATCAACCCGCAGGAGACACCCGTCTCGGGGCTCTACGACATCCACATGCGTACCGGCGCAGCCGAGGCCTTGCGCACGCTGTGGCCGGCGGTCGCCGAGCGCTGCGGCTAGATTCTCAGCGACTCCGCCGTCAGATAGTGATGCGCTACGCCGGCGAGCAGGCGGGCTCCAATCGGAAGCGCCTCTTCGTCGATGTCGAAGTGCGGGGAGTGATGCGGGTGAACGAGGCCCTTGGCCTCGTTGCGTGATCCTACGAAGAAGTAGCAGCCGGGTACGCGCGCGAGGATCTCGGAAAAGTCCTCTCCGCCCATCGTGCGCAGTTCGACGATGTTCTGCTCTCCGATCACGTCGCGTGCGACGTCGCGTACCAGTGCCGCCATCGCGGGATCATTGATCGTCGGCCGCATGAGCCTCCGTAGCTCCAGCTCCGCACGACAGTCAAACGCCTCGGCCGTCCGTTGCACCACACGTTCGATGTGCGCGGGTAGTGAGGCCCAGACGTCTTCATCGAAGCTGCGCGCAGTCCCGCGCAGCTCGACGCTGTCTGGAATGATGTTGAAGGCCTCGCCGCCGTGGATCGCCCCGATGGTGACGACGGCAGCCTTGAGGGGATCGACGTTGCGCGCGGCGATCTGCTGGAGCGCCGTGATCACGTGTGCGGCGGCGACGACCGGGTCGCGCGTCTCATGGGGCATCGCGCCGTGGCCTCCGGTGCCCACGATGCGGACCGTGAACTCGTCGACGGATGCCATGAAGGGCCCGTCGACGATCGCGACCTTCCCTACCTCCAGGTGATTCCAGAGGTGAATGCCGAACGCGGCGTCGACGGTGGGGTTCTCGAGGACACCGTCCGCGATCATCGCGTCGGCTCCATTGCCTCCTTCTTCCGCAGGCTGGAACATCAGCTTGATCCGGCCACGGCTCGGTGCGGGATGCCGCTTCAGGATCCGTGCCGCTGCCAGCGCCATGGCCGTGTGCCCGTCGTGACCGCAGGCGTGCATCACGCCGGCAGAGCGCGACGCATAGTCCACGTCGTTCTGCTCCTGGAGAGGGAGCGCGTCCATGTCCGCCCGCAG
>JAHEIK010000048.1:0-7657 GCA_024639415.1 Planctomycetota bacterium | reverse complement strand
AGAACGCAGGGGCCGGCCTCCACTCCCTCGAGGAGGGCGGTGACGCCGGTCCGGCCCACACCTGTCGAGGGCTCGTAGCCGAGGGCGACGAGGCGCTCGGCCACGATCCCGGCCGTGCGATGCTCCTCGTACTTCAGCTCGGGATGGGCATGGATGTCCCGGCGGGTCGCGACGAGCTCGGCGCGCTCCTCCTCGGTCGGGGCGAGTTGATCGGGCATGGCGGGCTCCAGGGGGGCGAAACGGCAGGATAGCGTTTGTGAGACGCGCGTGGAGCGCGACTTTCCGCGGCCCGCGGGGTAAGAGCGGTGGAACGGGAGGCTTCCATGACCGCACGTAGCCTGGTCCGCGCGACCGCCCTCACGCTACCCCTCGCAATCCTGCTCTTCGCGACCCTGATCGGGCTCGCGCCCTCTGCGTTCGCCGAGGAGCCCGTCGATGCCGAGGCGCAAGCCGCCGAGCTCATCGCCCTCTTCAAGGACAAGGACCCCTCGGTTCGTGTGAAGGCCCTCGAGAAGGCCGTCGGCAATCAGGAGTCCTCCCTCCTCTCGCCGCTGCAGCGCCTGACTACCGACCGCGAGCTGGGTGTCAGGCTGGGTGCCATCGAGGCGCTGGCAGCGCGCACGGACAAGTCCGCCCGCAAGAAGGCCGCTGCGACCCTGAGCACGCGGCTGACGAGGCTCTCCAAGACCCGGGCCGACCAGGACGAGCTCTTCCTCGTGATCCAATCCCTGGGCAGCCTCGCGCAGCCCGTCGCGATCAAGCCGTTGATCGATCCCATCTCGACCGAGATGGACATGGATGAGGTCAAGGCGCGCCTGCAGGCCGTCGCCAACATCCCGGACGAGAAGACGGTCGAGGCCCTGATCGACTTCCTGGCCAAGGGTCGGCGGAGCGGCCGCGGCCCGCTCCGAAAGCAAGCCCACGACGCGTTGCGCTACCTCACCGGCGGAAGCCCGAAGGAGCACCGCACCGCCGGTCACGACGCCGACCGCTGGCGCGCGTGGTGGAAGGACAACAAGAAGTCCATCGACCTCGAAGCCATCGTCACCGCACGTGCGGAGGCCGAAGCCGAAAAGCAGGCTAGGGCTGAGAAGAAGAAGAAGCAGGCAGAGGACCGCAAGAAGAAGCGTGAAGAGCGCAAGCGGAAGAAGCGCCAGAAGCCCGCTCCGACGAAACCGCCCGTCGTCGACTAGCTACCCGCCGTCAGCCTCGAGCCAGCGGCCGAGGATCTCGTAGAGCACCACGCTTGCGCAGGTGGCGACGTTGAGGCTGTTCGTGATGCCCCGCACGGGCAGCTCGACGACCACGTCCGCCAGGTCCAGCAGTTCCTGACGCACACCTCTGCGCTCGTGACCGAGCACGAGGACCGTGCGCTCGCCGTACGCAGCCCGCCGCCACGACGTCGTACCGCGCCCCTGCTCCATGACGGCGATCGTCCACCCTTCGTCGCGCAACCTGCGCACCTCGGGCACGGGATCCTCCAGATGGCGCCAGGGCAGGACGTCGACCGACCCCCCCACACCCGTCTTCGCAATCCGATTTGACGCATGCTCGCTCACGCCGGGATAGGCCGTGATCCCTCCCAGCCAGAGCGCCTCGACGTTCACGCAGTCGCAGAGCCGAAAGAGCAGGCCTACGTTGTGGGCGGAGCGGATATCGTCGAGCAGCACGATCAGGGGCACGCGGGACGCTTCGCGAGCTTGCGCGTCCGGACGCGAGTCGACGAGTTCGTCCGTCGTGTAGCGGCGAAACGAGCCGCTCACGAGTTCGCGGTCCCCGCAGCCACGTCCTCCGGCGGGCTCCACGGAAACAGGATCCAGCGATCCGTGGGGATACTCCGCACCACCCAGACCCGGCTCTCGGCTGCCCCGTCTGCACCACACGACCAGGGCAGGAGCCCGTGTTCCTCCTCCGGGGCGCCCGCGACCTGCCGCGCAACGAGCGTCGCCATGCTCGCTTCGGGGAAGATCGTGCGCAGGTAGCGCAGCGTGTCTCCAGAGTCGACGAGTTCGTCCACGAGCAGCGTCCGCTGCGGATCTCCGCTGGGGCCGCACACAGCAGGCGTGTCGCCCACCACGGTGGGAGCATCGAGTCGCGTGTCACCGTCGTAGTAGCGCACCTGGATGCTCTCGACGCGCTTCACGCCGAGCCTGGACGCCAGCAGGACGGCCGGAATCAAGCCCCCGCGCGCGATGCCGATCACGCGGTCGAACGCGGCCACGCCGCAGGCAGCCGGCAAGCGCTCGGCCAGCGCGCTGGCGCACGCATCGATGTCGCTCCAGCCCATCACGTTCTCGGATGTATCCACGTCGGGACCATACCAAGTTGGGCCGCGAGCGTGAGGGGATTGCGAGCCCGGAGGGTGCCCAGTACCTTCGCTGCTGCATGGGCGCGTCGTCCCCCCGAGCCGCAGCCGGACTTCCGGTCTTCGTCTATGGCACGCTGAAGGCGGGCCTCCGCAACCATGCCAGCTACTGCCACGGGGTCACCAGCGTGCTCCCCGCCGAGGTCTGGGGACGCCTGTATGCCTGGGAACCGGGCATCCCGATCCTCGCCGTGCCGCGGCGCAAGACGCTCCTGCTCGGCTCAGCGGACGTGGCCGATGACCTGAGGCGCGCTCAGGAGCTGCTGGAAGGCCGCCCCAAGCCGCTGAGCATGCGCATGGGCTTCCAGTGGCGCTGGCGTCGTATCAGCGGAGAGTTGCTCTCGTTCCCTGATCCGGTAGAGCGCCTACGGCTCCTAGACGCCCTCGAGGGCTTCAATCCCCCTACGGGGCCTCGCGGCTATCAGCGCGTCCTCATCCCCGTCCGCATCACGAACGCTCCACAGACCCCTTCCGTGGTGCGTGCTGCCTGGGTCTACATCCTCCCGTTCGACGAAGACGAGCCGGGACGCGCACTGAAGCTACGCACCTGGAGTCCGGGCTCAGCCTGAGCGCCGACGAAAAACCCGCGGCCGGCTCATGGCCGGCCGCGGGTCAGGTTCTCCGCTCTCTCGCGACCCCTGAGGATCAGCACGGAGCGGAGAGAGCGCGCGTGCGCCGTGCGGCGCCTACTTCGGGCAGTCGCGGCAGGGCTCCTCTTCCTCGACCTCTTCGTTCGGGCAGTCCGGGCACTCGGGCGAGCCGCAGAAGCGCCCACCGTCGCGGCTCGCGCCGGCGATCACCTCGAACGGCCCGGACTTGGTGCCGACGCCGATCGGGGTCTCGCAGCTCACGTCCATCTGGCCGCAGAACTCGTTGGTCAGGAGCTTGATGGTCGTACCCATGGTGCGGTCGTTGCCGCGGCCACGGATGCGGATCACGTCACCCGGACGGACCATGCCCTCGAAGAGCAGGTGGCCATCGAAGTCTTGCAGGATCACCGCCCACTTCGGCGTGTCGCCGTTGTAGCGCAGCGCCAGGTGGGTGACACCGGCGATGCAATCGCAGGGCTCCTCCGGCTCACAGCACTCCTTGCACTGCGGGTCGATCTGGTTGCCGAGACGATCGACGGACGGGTCGCAGAACGGACCACCTTCACTGCTCGCACCGGCGGTGACCACGAAGTCACCCCACGTGGTGCCGATACCGAAGTTCTCGGTGCAGTCGGTCGCCATCGGCGTGCAGACGGTATTGGTGAACAGCTTCACGAGGTTGCCCATCGTGCCGTCATCACCCTTGGCCGTGACCGAGATGACGTCGCCGGGCTTGACCTCGCCGTCGAACAGCAGACGACCGTCGTCCTGCTGGATGAGGACGGCATTCACCGTCTCCGTGCCGTCGTAGCGCAGGGTGAACTCAGTCACCTTGCCCGTGCAGGGCTTGCACTCCTCGGGCGGGCAGAAGCAGTTGCAGCGGCACCAGTCCTTGAAGCACCAGATCTCGACGATGCCGAACTTCCAGCACAGGTTGTCGCACTGGTAAGCATCCCAGTCGATCTCGCGGTACATCACGCCCGGCTCGCAGGGCCACTCGACGCGGACCCACTTGCAGAGTTCGGTGTCCCAGACCGCGCAACCCGGGATCGAGCCCGGACGCATGATCTCGGCGCGGAAGACCTCGCAGATGTGACTCTGCTGGTCGTTCATCGTGACGTGCACGAGGTGCTTGCTGTTGCCGAAGCTACGGCCCGGGAAGCGGGTGCCGGTCGCGGTCAGACGCACGCGGACGGTGACGATGTCGCCATCGACCTTGATGCTCTCGATCTTGACCACACCATCGACGCCGGGGACGCCACCGAAGCGGCCGTCGACGAGCGAGGCCTCGGCCTTGTCGACCAGGTCGTCCCCGGTGCAGTCCATGAACAAGCTCGCGGTCGCCTTGACGGGTGCGCCCGGGGTCGGACACCAGACCCAGAAGCGGGTCTCCATCACGACCTCGTGCAGCTTGCCCTCGCAGCAACCCTGCTTCGTGCAGCAGCAGAAGCCGAACCACAGGTTCTGGCTCTCGCACTCCTTCGGGTCGAAGGAGACTACACGTTCGAGGACCATACCCGGGGACGGGCGGCAGTCGACCAGCGTGGGCTGGCGCGGGTTGATGCTGACCTTGTAGTCACCCGGCTCGAGGATCGGCAGGCAGATGTTGCCATCCTTGTCCGTCATCAGCGTGGTGTTGCGGCCGGTGCTGAGCTGCTCGAAGCGCACCTCGATGAACTCCACCAGCTCGTCGACGCCTTCGTCGTACTCGCTGTTGCAGACGTCCACACCCTCGCGGAACACGTTGACGCACAGTTCCTGCTCGCACAGGCAGTACGGGAAGTCCAGGTTCGGAATGCTGTCCCCGACGTCCACGTCCGGCGTGTGCGTGACACCGCCATCGATGTAGATCGAGAGGATCCGCAGGTTGCTGCCGTCAGCGTTCCGGATCTCCACCTGGTAGCCACCGGTCGGGATGTTCTCGAACTCGTACGTGCCGGCGATCGCGGCTGCGGACGGGCCCTCGACACCTGCCGTCAGGCGGGTCTCGTCGTAGCCCTTGGCGAGCGCCTCGCCTGACGTGCCGAACGCACGGACGGTGACACCGCCGATGCCCTGGTCACGACCCGGATCCCACTCGCCATCCCAGTTGAGCCACGGCTCGAGGAACACCCGGCCGCTCATCGACTGCGTGCAGTGACCGAAGTCACGGCGCTCGGTCTCGCCGAGCGGCAGCGTCGCGTCCTGGACCTTCGCCGTGACATCCGCGACGAGCGTGAGGTTGATCGCCTCCCACTTGCCCGGCAGCGGCGACAGGATCTCGACCGTGTAGTCGCCCGGGACCAGATCCGGGAACTCGTAGTAGCCGAACTGGTCACTGGTCGTCGTACGCGGGTTGTCACCCGGCAGGCCGGCCGGACCGGTCAGGCGGATCGTCGCGCCGTCGACGGGGATGTCCGTCGCAGGCTGGTAGACGCCGTCGCAGTCCTGATCGGGGTTGTCCTGGAAGACGTAGCCCATGATCTTCTGGATGCAGAAGCCGAAGTCCTCGCGGTGCTCGCCAAGACGCGGGAGGTTGATCCCAGGCACCTCGCGCGGCGTGGCGGCCTCGTTCAAGGTCAGTCCGAGATCCACCCACTTCTGCGTGAGGGGATCGAGGATCTCGACCTTGTAGATGCCGCGCGGCAACCCGTCGAACTCGTAGAAGCCCAGGGCGTTGGTCTGCGTCTCGCGGACGTTCCCACCGGGCAGGATGTCCGGACCCGTCAGGCGGATCCGAGCGCCGTCGACCTCGACGTCGCCGGCCTCCTGGTAGATGCCGTCGCAGTCCCCGAGCGGGTCCTGGAAGACGTAGCCGTAGATCCGACCGAGGCACAGGGACACGAAGTCCTGGTCCATCAGCACCTGGCCGCGAGCGAGCGTGAACTCACGTGCGACGGGCAGCGGGGCGCTGGGGACACGGCCGGGACCGTTCCAGGGCAGCTGGTTCGGATCGACGTAGACCTTCCACGGACCCGGCAGCAGATCCTCGAAGGAGTACTCGCCCTGGCTGTTGGTCAGCGCGGTGAACGGGCCGCCGGGGCCCTCTGCGGTGACCGTGATGCCGTCGAAGCGCAGGTCGCCCAGGGAGAGCGTACCGCTCAGGTCGTCGTCGCAGTAGACCGTGCCGTGCACCTCGGCAAGGCGGCAGTCGTACGGGAAGAGGACGTACTTGCTCTCGCCTGCCTCGACCGTGACCGTCTGCTCCGGTGAGGGAGCGATCGGCGTCCAAGCCGTCGGCGTGATGCTCGTCACGGTGAGCTTGTAGGTGCCCGCAGGGATGTTGTTGAACGCGAAGCCGCCGGCCGCGTCGGTGTTGCGGCTGAGCGGTGCGCCCGAGGGGGCGCCTCCGACCATCAGCTGGGCTTCGACAGTCGCGGCGCCCGGCGCAACGTCCGGCGGAATCGCGTACTTGCCGTCGAGGTCGACGTCACAGAACACGTTGCCGGTGATGTCGGCATCACAGACGAAGCCGAAGTCGCAGTGCTCGACGAAGCGGTTGTTGGTGCTGACCGTGGCCGTCTTGCTCTCGTCGCAGTCGCCGGCAAGCTCCAGGACCGTCGCAGTCAGGAAGCTGTAGGTCAGCTCGTAGGTGCCGAAAGGCAGGCCTTCGAAGCAGAACTCCGTCGCCGGAGCCTTGACCGTGAAGAAGTCCTCGGTGCCGGGGATCTCCACCGTGCCGTTCAGCTGCACGATGCGGACGCGGACCTCGCTGCCGTCGGGCAGCGGGGTGTCAGCCGTTCCACTGTCGTACCGGCAGTTCTCGGTCTCTTCGCAGTAGACGTTGCCGCAGATCTTGGTGCTGCAGTTGAAGCCGAAGTCACAGTCGTCGATATCGCCGGAGGTGGCGCTGGCCGTGACGTCCTTCTCGAGGTCGCAGTTCGGAGCAAGCGGCCATGCCGGCGTGGACGGCGGGATCTTGTACGCGAACGAGATCGTGTACGAACCGAACGGCACGTCCTCGAAGCAGTAGCGCGTCGCCGGCGCCGTCACGGTCTGGGTGTCGACCGTCACGCCATTCGCGTTCTTCAGGAACACGTCAACGATCGAGCCGAGCGGCAGCGCCTCGTCAGAGACCCCGTCGTCGTACAAGCAGTCGGTACCGCTCTCGCAGTAGACGTCGCCGCAGATGTCGACGCCGCACTCGAAGCCGAAGTCCACATCCTCGACGGACGGCTCAGCAGCGCTGAGGACGACCGTGCGCGTCGGGTCGCAGTCGTCCCAGAGCGGGAGGCTGCCGGAGACGAACTCGTAGGACACCACGTAGGTGCCGAACTCGAGCCCGTCGATCATGTAGCTCGTAGCGGGCGCGGTGACTTCCTTCTCGAAGCTGGTCGTCGTCCCCATCAACGTGGCGATGACGCGGACCTTGGTGCCGGCCGGCAACGGCACGTCGCCGGTGGTGGCGTCGTAGCTGCAGTCGTCGGGGGTGCTCTCGCAATAGACGTCACCGCTGATCGTGCCGGTGCAGTCCAGCGGGATCTCGACCTGGACGCACTGGGCGTCGACGCCGGACGAGGTCAGGTCGACCTTGATCGGAAGCTCCACGCAACCCTGACCCGTCTGGAGCGGCAGCGGCGCCGCACCGTCGAAGTCGATGCTGTAGCAAGCGGCCAGCAGCGACGGGCAGTCGGCCGAGCTCCAGACGCCGTTCGCGTCGGTCTTGACCTTGAGGACCTGGCCGCCAACGACGGGATCGCCGCTCGCGCAGTCGACCTCGGTG
>JAHEIK010000352.1 GCA_024639415.1 Planctomycetota bacterium | reverse complement strand
ATGGTCTCGAACGCGGTGCCCTCCGGCCAGGTGCGCAGCGAGCGGGCGAGGCCCTGCACGACGGGATCGATGTCGAAGGACACGACGACGGCGCCGGCCTCGCACAGCGCATGCGTGAGCAGGCCGGGGCCCGTCCCGACCTCGACGACGTGGTCGCCGGGTGCGACGCCCGCATCGCGCACGATGGCGTCGACCGCGTTGGCATCGGTGAGGAAGTTCTGCCCGTGGCGCTTGCGCGGCCGGAAGCCCCAGTCTTCGAGCGCAGCTCGCAGGGCGTGCGCGGTCCTCGGGAAGGGCGTGTCCTCGTTCACGAGATCAATGTAGGGGCGCCCGACGGCGACGCGTCAGCGTTTGCGACGCCGCTGGAGATCCTCGCGCCAGGCCTCGACGTCGCGCCCGTGCTTGCCGCCCGTCTTCTGGGCGAGCAGCGCCAGGGCCTCGGCCCAGATCGTGGCCTCCTTGGAGCGCAGCGCGTCGAGCAGGAGGCGGTCCCCCAGCGGATCGTCCCAGGCAAACAGCACCTTGGCCGCGGCCCAGCGCACGCCACGGGAGCGATCGAAGCGCGCCATGCGTCGTAGCTGCGCACCGGCCGAGCGCAGGTCCGCTTGGCGCACCCCCCCCACGGCCGCGGCACGGATGCTGCTCTTGGCGTTGCCGAGATGCCTCACGAGCACAGCCGAGAAGCCCGCATCGGCCAGGCCCTTCGCCGCCGTGACGGCGACGCGCGGGTCGCTGTCGGCCAGCAGGAGCTCCAACGGCTCGCGGGGGCGCGGATGCAGCGCCGTCACGGCGCGCGCCACAGCCGCGCGCGCCAGCCAGAACGCACGCCCGCCGCCCCGGCGGTAGGCGCGCTGCACGAGCGCCAGGTCCTCCGCGCGGCCGATCTTCGCCATCGCCAGCACGGCAGAGGAGCGGACCAGCCACTCGGAGTCCTCGTCGCCCGCCATCTGGAGCGAGTTGAGGACGAGGCGGCGCATGGCGGCGCCGCCCAGGTCGCCCGCAGCGCTCATGGCAGCCGCTCGTACGGCAGCCGCAGGATGGGAGGCGAACTTCGTGACGGCTGCCTCGGCGCCCGCGACGCGCAAGGAGCCGAGCGCGAGCAAGGCGGCGGGCAGCACACGGGCGTCGTGCTCGACCTGCAGCAGGCGCACGACGTCGCCGCCTGCGGCGCGCGCGTCCAAGGCCGTGAGCGCTGCCAAGACGGCGTGCCGCACAGCGGGCTGCGGATCGAAGAGCGCCCGCTGCAGGGCGCGCACGGCCGGGGCGCACTCCGGCTGCTTGCGGCACGACGACAGCAGGCCGACGCCGCGGACGCGCTCCTGGACGTCGTCATCCCGCAGTGCGCGCAGCCCCTGCTGCATGCGCCGCGTGTCCACACGCCCGCCATCGGCCGCAGCCGGGGCTGCGAGCGCGAACAACAAGACGATGGCCGGGGCGCACATACGCATCCCGGCCACCGTACGCGGCTGCCCGTCGATCGGCGCTACTTCTTGACCGGCGCCTTGGCAGGCACGATCTCGTACGCGACGTCGCCGAGCACGAAGATCAGCTTCTCGCTCACGGCCAGCAGCTTGGCGACCTTGTCGCCCTTGCCCAGCAGCTCGAAGTAGGCCTCGGACCAGGCTTCGATCTTCTTCGTGGCCTGCTTGCCGTCCCAGGCCTTGTCGACCCAGACGCCGTCGGCCCGCAGCTGGAACGTCTTGTCGCCGACGCTCTTGATGAGCGCGCGAACCTCTGCCAGGCCGTCGTCCTTGGCTTCCTTGTCGTCCTCGTCGCCGGCCATCGCGCCGCCGCCGACGCCGCCGCGCTTGAGCTTCTGGAGGCGCTCGCTGTCGGCCGTGCTCTTCTCCGCCGCAGGTCCGGACGGACTGGCGCCGGGCCGGCGCGGGGCGCCGCTACCGGCCCACGGCCCGGCGTCGGGCGAGGGTGTCGCCGGCGGCGGAATGAGGCCGCCCAGACGCTTGCCGCCGCTCTCCCGCTTGGCCGGCCCCTGGAAGCGTGCCCGAGCGCGGCGCAGACGGGCGTCGGCCGGCATGTCGCGGCGGCCGGCCATCTCGCTCTCCTCGACCACGAGGCCTGCCGTGTAGGGCGTGACGATCGCGTAGCGCGTCGCCAGCTTGACGACCTCGTCGACCAGTTCCTTGTTCTCGCCGTGCAGGCGGATCTCGTCGAGCAGGTAGGCGACCTTGCGGAAGGCCCACAGGCGCGGCAGGTAGCCCGCCTTGTCCTTGTCCGAGAAGTTCGTGTTGTGCTCGTAGACGATCTCGCGCTTGCCGAGCTTGCCGCGCAGCAGGACGGTGCGATCCCCCGCCTGCTTGTAGCGGCCGAAGACGACGACCTGGCCGCCTGCGAACAAGTCCGGGAGACGCTTCGGATAGACGTCGTACACGCCGGAGCCGAGCTCGAGCTCGACCTCGGTCAGGGCGGGCTGGTCGACCTTGCGGAAGAAGCGGCCGGTCACGACCTCGATGTCCTCGCCCGGCGTGACGTAGTCGCGCGTGCCGTTCGTGGCTTCCGCGATGCGGTCGAGCAGGCGCACATCGAGGTTGTAGCCGACGCCGAAGGTGAACACGCGCGTGTTGCCCGTGTTGGCCTTCTCGACGTTCTTGACGATCACCTCGGGGTTCACCTCCTGCACGGTGGGCTTGCCGTCCGTGATGAACACGACCATGAAGAGCCGGCCGTCCTTGCGCATCTTCAGACTCTCCTGGAGCGCGCCGTCGATGTTGGTGCCGCCGCCGGGCTCCAAGGTGCCGATGTACTTGACCGCGGCTTCCTTCATCTCCTTGGACGCATCCTGGAGTCCGTCGCGGAAGGGATAGAGGTTGGTGGCGAAGGCGATGACGTTGAAGCGGTCCCCTGCGCGCAGCATGCGCACGCCGTACTGCAGCGCTTGCTTGGCCTGATCCATCTTGGGGCCGGCCATGGAACCGCTCTTGTCGACGACGTACACGACGTCCTTCGGCACGCGGTCCTTGGCGTCCACCTTCGTACGCGGTGCGAAGACGGCCATGAAGCTGCCGTCGCGTCCGACCTCCTTGTGGCTCTGCAGGGAGAAGCCGACGGCGTCGGGACTGCGACCGACGTAGAGCAGCAGGTCCTTGTCCTGACGGCGGTTGGAGCGCTCGTAGGAAACGCGCGCCGCCTTCTCGCCCTCGCGCTTGATCTCGACGCTGTGGGACGGGCTGTAGATCGTCTTGATGTCGACCGAGCTCGTGACCTTCACGTCGACGGTGACGTTCTCGACCGCCGAGGCGTTGAGGCGATCCGTGGCGAGCGGGTAGCGCATCTCGATCGTGCCGCTGTCCTCGGGTAGCACCTGCTGGTACGTGATGCGGATCGTCAGGTCCTTGTGCGCTTCGATCGGGAACACGCGGGCGCGGAACAGGCCGCGGCCCATGTACTCGAGCAGGCCGGGATCCCGGCGGCGGCGCACGATGCTCTCGTAGATGCGGCGCGCCTCGTTGCGCTCGATGATCTCACCCTGGACCATCTTGCCGAACATGGTCATGGCGAACTTGGAGACGACGGCCCCCTCGGGCAGCGGGAAGAGGTAGGTCCCCTCGAGCTGGCGGCCGCTGTGGTTGTGGAACACCTGCTCGACCGTCACCGAGGCGATGCGGTCGGACAGCTCGGCCTTCACGCTGTGGGCCTTGAGCCGCACGGGCGGTACGCGGTGCCTGGGCGGATGCGGCGGGCGGCGGCGGCGGATATCGGGCACCAGGCCGGGCGTATCCGCCGTCAGGATGCCGTTGGCCTGGGCTGTGGGCGCAGCGATCAGGGCCATGGAGGCGATCAGCAAGGCCGGAAGCAACAGCGTGGTGAGGGTGCGATGCATGGCGGGGTCTCCTCGTGGCCCATTGGACACCGGCGGTACCTGCGAGTTCCGTTCCGGTTCCGTGCCTCTGCCTCTGCCCCTGCCTGGTTCCTCGAAGAGCGGAAGACGGGCGACGGGCCCGGGCACGTCGGGAACGCAGACGGGCACGTTCACGTTCACGGGGGCATCAGGTGGTGGGACGCCTCTCCGCGGCCCACGCCACCACGTCCTTGTACTCGTACGGAATCCCGAAGCGCTCGTGCAGCGCCTTGATGCGCGCGTCGTAGCCCTCGTGCAGGTCCTGCGGCACACCCTGCGGATACGGCGGACAGAAGTAGGTGCGGCAACCCAGCATGCGCCCGTCGCGTGCCTTGCACAGGCGATCGCTGCCCCACGCAGGACACTGGCGCTCGTCGTCGTTGACACGCTCGGCGGGTGCTGCGCGGAAGAAGTACTCGGCCTCCAGCGTGCTGGCGTAGAGACGGTGGCCGTAGGCGTCGAAGTCGCAGCACGCGCCGCTCGCCGAGCACGTGAACTCCCAGCGCGGCAGTTCCTGCTCCAACTCTCCGTAGAGCGCCGCGAGCGCCTGCAGGGCCCCGTCCCAGTCCGGGCCCTCGGGCGGCGGGTAGTCCGGATTGAAGCGGCTGTGCACGGGCGTCTCGGGCTGCCGCCGATGCTTCTCGAGCAGCGGCGCCGTGTCGCCGCCGCGGATGCGCTCGATCTCGGCAAGCGTATAGAGATCTCCTTGGTCGATGCCCTCGCAGCGCTCCTTGGTCTCTTCCCACTCCTCGCGATCGGTCAGCACGGGATCCCAGAACGGG
>JAHEIK010000351.1 GCA_024639415.1 Planctomycetota bacterium | reverse complement strand
CCAAGAAGAGCAGCCGGTCGATCCCGAAACACGATGCGCTGGACATGCATGCGCGTCGCCGCGCCCAGCCGCACGCGAAAGCGCCCGCGCCGCACCGGCACGCTCAGTAGCTCCGTGTACTCGCGGTCCTCCTCGGTGGCCAACTGCAGGCGGATCGCGCCGTTCTCCTCGGCGTACCGCGCGCCGTCAGTGTCCGTCACCGCGATGCGGCCCTCGAGCCACGGGCCGCCCGACGGTGCGCCGGCCACCGCGGGTTCGTGCGCCTCGCGCGTCTCCTGCACGACGCCAGACCGGGGATCCGGAGCGCCGCGCACGATGAGCCGGGCGGGAGCGGCCCCGGACCGGGCCTCGGGGTCGGCGCCGGGCGCGGGCTGGGGGTGCTCCCCCGCTCCCTGCGGCCAGAGCAGCCACGCCAGGAGCGTAGCGGCAGCCAGGAGAAGCAGCGCTCGTGTCATGCCCCTAGCAAACCACGGGTAGCGACCGACCGCGGCGCGAGTGAGACGTGTGCGATACAGCGGTCGCGCGGCGTGCGACCGAGCGCGGTGGTAGATTCTGCCCATGAGAGGTGTGCCCTGTCCACACGGACCGGCTGCGTGGAGTCGCGCCATGTCCGACCTGCGCCTGCTGTGTGCCCTGCTCGCTGCTGTGCTGTGCTCGGGCTGTGCCGAGGACGAAAGGCACGTGCTTGCGGCCACGCTCACGAACTCGATCGGTATGGAGCTACGCCTCGTGCCCGCAGGCTCCTTCCGCATGGGCACGCCCCAGGACGAGCCCGGCCGCCTCGACAACGAAGGGCCTGCACACGCCGTGCGCATCACGCGCGCGTTCTACCTAGGAACGACCGAGGTCACGAACGGCCAGATCCAGGCGTTCGTCGACGCCACCGGCTACCGGACGGACGCCGAGCGCGACGCCGCCGGCGGCTTCGGCATCGACTTCGAGACCGCCGAGGTGCAGCAGGATGCCCGCGTCACGTGGCGCGCGCCGGGCTTTCCCGGCTTCGAGCCGGGGCCGGCGCATCCGGCGGTGCTGCTCAGTTGGCAGGATGCCGAGGCATTCTGCCGTTGGCTGAGCGAGCAGGAGGGCCGCACCTACCGGCTGCCCACCGAAGCCGAGTGGGAGTACGCCGCGCGGGCCGGCACGCGCAGTGCGTATGCGACCGGGAACGCGCCTCGCTCGCTGCGCGGGCAGGCCAACATCGCCGATGCGACGCTCCACGCCGCCGTGCCCGCCGCCTCGTGGTGTGAAGCCTGGGACGACGGGCATGCCTTCCTCGCGCCCGTGGGGAGCTACCCCGCCAACGCGTGGGGTCTCCACGACATGCACGGCAACGTCTGGGAGTGGTGCGCGGACTGGTACGCCAAGGACTACTACGCGCGCTCGCCCAGCGCCGATCCACCGGGGCCGAAGCGCGGACGCTTCCGCGCGATCCGTGGCGGCGGATGGTTCAACGCGGCGGCACAACAACGCTCGGCCCAGCGCATCTACTTCGACCCACGCTTCCGCTACTGCCTGCTGAGCGGGTTCCGCGTGCTGCTCGAGACCAGCGCGCGCTGAGCAGCTCCCACCGGGCTGCCTGTCTCGACCTTCTGCACATGCAGTGCGAGTTCCAGACGCGCAGGGGAGCTACGCGTCACGACATCCTGCAGGATCCTGACGAGTGCTCGTCGCCGCCTGCCAGAGGGTCCCGACTCGTAGCTCTGGACGTAGGTTGGACTATCAGCCCAGCGGTACCAGGCAATCACCTGGCTCCAGCCGGCGACCCAGATGACGTACTCTCACGCGGTTCGGTACTCGGGGCGCAGCGTGTCGCGGAGGAGCGCGCTACTTGCTGCGGCAGCGCGCCAGCGCCATGAGCACATAGCCCGTGCCGTAGGGCTTGTGGACGCCGTAGAGCTGGTAGTCCCACCACGCGCCGTCCTTCTCCTGCAGCGGCAGCAGATCGGCCGCGATCCGGGCGCTGTGCTTGGCGCGCGTCTTCGCCGGCACATGCTCGAGCAGCATCCCGGCGTAGTAGTAGCCGTAGAAGCAGAAGTAGCCCGAGTTCGCGTACCAGACCTCGTGCGGTCGCGGGTACTTGCGTGCAAGCCGGAGCATGTAGCCGTACTTGTCGAGTTCATCCAGCGCCTGGGTGTAGCGTCGCGGATCGACCTCTTCGCCGGAGAGCGCCAGCGCCACGAGACACGCCGGCGTGCGCGCCAAGCTGCCCTTGGTGCGATTGATGTTCCCGTTGCGGCCGTGCGTGACGCGCAGCCGCGTGCGGTAGCTGTACGCGAAGGAACCACCGGGAATCGCACATCGTCGAATCAGGCTGTTGGCCTTGCGGATCAGAGCGGGTGGCACCTCGATGCCCTGACGCCGCGCCATCTGCAGGGCGATCACGCCGGACGCACTGGTGAAGGACGTCGAACCCGGACCTGGATCGCGCGTCTTGATGCTGAAGTTGTAGTAGCCCCAGCCGCCTTCCACGAACTCCATGCGTTCGAGCCAGCTCACGCAACTCTGCGCGGCCTTCACGAGGCGCTTGCGGGGTTCCTTGCGCTTCTCCTTGGCGAGCAGCCGCGCGAAGGCCTCGAGGGAGTACATGTGCGCCCAGACGTTGTAGAGCGCCCTCGGGTGGGGACGGCGCACGGCGTGCCGACGCAGTAGGTAGTTGGTGCCGCGCTTGATGGAGTTGCGTACCCCGGGCGAGTCGCCTCCGACCTCGACCAGCGCGGAGAGCGCCAGAGCGGATGCCCCCACGACGAACGCGCGGTTGCTACCCGGCCTCGGCGCGTAGATGTCGACGTGCAGGTTGGGTGCGGGACTCCCCCACGAGCCGTCCTTGTTCTGCGCCTTGACGAGGTAGGCGACACCGCGGGCTATCGCGGCGTCGAGCTTCTTGTCGAGGTCGGTGTGCGCCTGCTTCGTAGGCTGCTTGTCCGTCGGCGTCGCCTCCTCGGCCCGCAGCGGACCTGCGGCCAGGAGGGACACGACCGGCAGAAACAGCCAGGCGGCAAGGGGCAATACGCGCTTCACGGGCACTGAGTATCGGAGGCGGGAAAACTCGTCGCAAGTTGCAGTTGGCCCGAACCCGCGACGGGATGCCCCGCCTCCGTACCGCGTACCGCGGCCAAGGTGCCGCAGCCGTCTCCTTACATGGGCGCCAGCGGCCAGGTGGGAGTACGGTGCCGCGTGAAGACTTCGCCACTTGGTGACCGAGCCACGGAACGGCGAAATGACCACGCCGCACCGTACTGGACAATCTGCAACAACCATTCCCGCCTCCGGTCCCGCCTCCAGAGCCCGCGCAGCGTAGAATGCGCGGGCCTCATGCCGCGCTTCGTCATCCAGCCGCTGCTCGTCTGCGCCTTGGCGATGTGCCCCCTTCTCCCCGCGTCGGCCGAGGAGCGCCATGCGCTGCGGTCGGCTGTGGATGCCGTTCTGGCTGCCGTCAAGTCGAAGGACGCCGTGGCGCTGAAGTCGCTCGCGGCGCGGGACGAACCGGATCCGTGGCTCGTGGCCGACGAGCTCGTGGCTCGCGGCGCCGGCGGCGCCGCCTTGAAGTTCGCGCGTGCAGCGCCGCGCAAGGCCGTCCAGCAGCTACCGGCGTGGATCAAGCGTCGTCGCCGCGCCAAGGGCGACGCGAAGGTCCGTCGGCAGGTGGAGGCCGCTGAACAGGCGCTTGCGCGCGAGGATTGGAAGGCGGCCCACGGTGCCGCGGGGGGGCTCTCGGCCGGCGCGGACACCGTGCTCGGTCTCCGTGGCGCCCGCGTGCGGGCCGCGCTCGTTCGACCGGCTCCCGACTTGGAGCACGACCCCGCCGCCTTGAAGGAGTTCGCCGACGGGGCCCGCGCCCTGGGCTGGCTCACGGCCGCGTCCGTGCTCTACGAGGGCGCGGCCTTCGCCGGGCAGGCGGACGGTGCGATGGCGGTCGCCGAGGCGTCGTGGCGCGCGCGCCGGGAGGTCTGCGAGGCGCTGGGCGACAGGACCCAGTTGGCGCGCAGTGTGGGAAACCTCGCCTTGCTGCTCGAGAGCAAGCGCGCCTATCGCGAGGCGCTGGGGCTGCACCAACAGGCGCTGGCGATCTTCCGGGAGCAGCGCAACGAGCGCATGATTGCGACGGCCCTGCGCGGCATCAGCGTGCTGCACGTCCGCATGGGGAAGTTCGACCAGGCCGTCCGGTACGCGCAGCAGGCGCTCGCCATCAGTCGCCGACTCGACCACCCCCTGCTCGTGTCCATGTCACTCGAAGCTCTCGGTAGTTCCCACTTCAGCATGGGGAACTACGCCGACGCTCTGCGGCACTTCGAGGAGGCGCTGGCCGTCGCCCGGGAGATGGGAGACGAAGAAGGGGCAGCCGCCCTGCTAGCGCAACTGGGCGACGTGCACCTCGGGCTGGGCAGCCTTCGCAAGGCGGCCGCTCTGTTCGAGGAGGCATTGAGACTGCACGAGCACTACGGCCACGAGCGCCGCATCGCCGCCGTCTTGGACAGCCTGGGATCCGTACACCGCGAGTTGCGCAACTTCGACGAAGCCATGAAGTTGCACAAGCGCGCGCTGGCCATGGAGCGGCGTTTCGGAGATCCCCTTAGCATCGCCTTGTCGCTCGACCACTTGGGCACGGTCTGCATCCGCGCGGGCCAGTACGAGGAAGCGCTCAG
>JAHEIK010000350.1 GCA_024639415.1 Planctomycetota bacterium | reverse complement strand
AGAGGCACTTGGACACGCGACGGTTGACTCACCCGGCACAGAGCGTCGGGGATTGTGACGCACTTTCACCAGGTTCGGTACCGCCAGGTTCGGTACGCCGGTACCCGGAAGCGGCGCCGGAGTGCAGCGCAGGCGGACGGGACTGCTCCCAAGCTTGGAGTGCGAACTCCGATTCCCTATCCTGACTCCTAGTCGCCGCCCACGTGCGAACGGAGGGACTCCATGGTGCACGTCGTCCGTGTCTGTGTGCTCGCGCTGATGGTCGTTCTGGGTGCCGCCTGCGGCAACTCGGGGAGCGGAGGCGACGATGCCCCGGGCAAGGTGCTCTGTGATGCCGCGGAGCGGGGAGACGTCGTGACCCTGAAGCGCCTGCTCGCCGACGGCGCTGACGTGAATGCGCGCGGGGGAGAAGAGGGCACGGCCCTGCATGTGGCGGCCGCCTGCGGGCACCCCGCAACCGTCAGGTTCCTCCTCGAAGCTGGAGCCGATCTGGCGGCACGTGACGCGATGGCGGGCACGCCGCTGCACAACGCTGCAGAGCTCGGCGAAGTCGAGAGCCTCCGACTCCTCGCCGCCGCGGGTGCTGATCTGGAGGCCGTCGATGCGACGGGCAACACGCCCTTGCTCGGCGCGCTGGCGTGGGGCGAACTTGAGACTGCGGTCGCCCTGGTCGAACTGGGCGCGGATGTCCATGCGAGGGACCGTGCTGGGAAGACGGCCATCCAACTGGCGCAGAAGGGCGGGATCCCTGCGGCCGTGCGACTCCTTCGCAAGGCCGGCGCCTCGGAGTAGTCGCTGCCCGCGACCGGCACCTCCAGCACCGAACCGCCGTACCGCACCGTGTAGTAGTCCGTCACAATAGCGACCGATCGGTGCCAGGAGATTCTCGGCTTGTGCAGCCGCGGATCACATTCTGGCCAGGGCTGCACGCCACGAGCACAGCATCGCACGATACGAGGCCGCGTGATTCCGTCGCCACGCGCTGACACGATCCCGCATGGGCGAAGTCGTTGCGCGGCTTCGCACTCCGGCGTCAGTCGTCGGCGACCCCGGGCATCCCGGAGCCGCCCTGCAAGCCCGCCCACGTGGGCGCCTTCCGCGACGCCTTGTACGGCAGGTCCCACACCCGCAGCACGCCGTCGGCGCCGCCCAGGAACAACTCCAGGTCGCCGTCTCCGTCGAGGTCCTCGAGGAGCGGCGCACCATACGTGTCGGCCCGTGTGCGCAAGGGGAAGCCATCGAGCCCGGTGCCGTCAGGAGCGAGTCCCCAGACGGAGCCGTCGTGCAGCGAGAGGAACAACTCGTCGCGTCCGTCGGCATCCACGTCCACGGCCGCGATGCCGCGCGCCTCAGCGGGAAGTTGCACGGGGAAACCCTCGCGCACCTGCAGGTCCTTGCCCCCGACGAGGTCGTAGGCGAACAGCTTCTTCGACGGCGTGCCGATCACGATGCTGAGCGGCCCCTTGCGCTCCAGTCGCGCGAGAGCGGGATAGAAGAAGGAGTGGTTGGCCGGCTCGCCCGCCTCCGGCACGGCGACGTCGGCCTGCACCTCGCCCTTGCGTACGTCGACGACGACCAGCCGCGTCGTGCCACGGCCCACGGCGACGATCTCCAAGCTCCGATCGCTGTCGAGGTTGGCCACCATGGGCGTCGCGCGGCCGGGTCCTCCGAGCTTGACGGGGAAGCCCTTCATGGGCTTGCCCTTCTGGTCGAGCGCCCACAGGTCCCCGGCGCCGTCGAGCAGAACGACTTCGAGCGCCTTGTCCCGGTCGAGGTTCACGGCGATGGGGTACGCGTAGTTGTACTGACCGACGGTGGCGAACGGCTCCTTGCGGCCGTCCGGATACACGAGCTCGATCGTCTTCCCGAAGCCACTGACGACGAGGATCTCGTTGCCACGCTTGCCGTCGAAGTTGCCCACCAGCGGCGGGGTCATCAGTCGGCTGCGGAACGAGACGGGGAAGCCCTTGACGGCCTTGCCGTCGCGGGTGAATGCGTAGAGCTTGCGGTCCTTCAGCTTGCTGGTCGCCAGGATCTCGGGACGCTTCGAGCCGACGATGTTCGCGACCACCGGCTCGAACACCCCGTCGGGGATCGCCGCGAAGAGGCCGAACGTCCATGAGTCGCCCGCGTGGCGAACCTCGCTGCCGTCCGCGTGAAGCGCCCACAGGCCCTTGGCGTCGTCCCCGAAGAGGACCTCCTTGCCGCGCTTGCCATCGATGTCCAGGAGTTGCACGCTCGTCAGGTTCGCGCCGATCATCTGCGGGAAGCCGGTCTGGAAGGGGAACGTCGTGCTCGCCCACACGCTCGTCTCGCCGGCCGTTCCCAGGCGCGACACGACCAACTTCAGTGTGGCCAGCGGCGGAAGCCCCGTCATCTCGTAGATGGGGTTGCGCAAGGGCACGGGGGTCAGCATGAGGCGCCCCCGGGGCGTCTCCTTCTCGACGAGCCAACGCGCGCCCGGGGGGCCGCGCCAGCCCAGCCGCACCGACGCCTCGGTGGACTCGACCTCGATGGGCTGCCCCGGCGCGGCGTCCGGGTCGGACTTGGCCTGCTCGACGTGGGCTTCGCCGCCCACGAGGAGAGGCAGGCCGTCCGGGCGCGGCTGCGCCAGCCGCACGAACCCGGGGAAGCGCACCTCCTCGTCGCCGCGCACGAAGCCCACGTCGCGCCCGTCGAGCACGGGCACGCTCAGGCGCAGCGGAACGCCTGCGACGTTCTGAGCCACGCGCCACGGGCCGGGGGCGAGATCGGCTGGCAGGGCTAGCGTCAGATCGTCCGCTCCCTCGAGCGCAATGCGCAACGTGCCGTCCTCTGCGCGCACGCCCGCGATGCGCACCGCGGCCGGGTCCGTGACCTCCTGCGTCTGGGGCGCGAGCGCGTGGCCGTGCACCGTGACCCGCAGCGGGCCGCCGTTGCCGACCACGGCCGGCAGCGTCGCAACGGTCTCGCCCTTGGGGATCGCGACGGGCTCGCGCCAGGCGCCCCAGCGGCCGGCCTGCACGCACGTGACACGCACGCCGCGCCCGGCCTTGGCCTCGAGTGCCACCTGCAGCGTGCCGTCGGGCTGCGGGGTCACCTTGAAGGCGGCACGCGTGGGCCGGCCGAACCAGATGCGTAGCGCCGGATCGCCGAGGAGGTTGAACGACAAGCGCAGGAAGCCCATGACGCCCGAATCCTGGGGCACCCGCGCGCGTACCTTGGAGAGGCCCTCGCCCACGCTCACTTCCTGCGTGGCGAAGAGCGTTTCCCAGAACGCCTGCTCGAGCGCGAGCGCCGACGTGAAGCAGGTGTTGGACGACCCGATGAAGGCCACCGGCCCTCCGTCCGGGGAGAGCAGCAGCTTCTCGCTGATGCCTTCCTTCGTGAACTGGTTCGAGTAGCAGCCGTTGGAGAACATCACGAACGGGCGTTCGGCGTTGCGGATCCGTGTGACGTTGCCGGTGTTGATTGCGCCCTGCGGCAGGCTGAGGTTGTAGGTGAACGAGTGGTGATAGTGGCAGACGACGCCGGCTCCCTCGGAGAGCCGCGCGAGCACGTCGCTCTCGGATTGCCCCTCGCTCTCCAAGGTGAACCACGCTCCGTGGAAGGCGCTGGGGCCGAAGAGTGACTCGTGCAGCCGACGGTAGAAGCGATCGGCGTCGCCCTCCTTGAAGACCTTGCCGCCGAGGTAGACGACGCGGTCCTGGTAGTCCAGGTGCACGGGACGCTCGTAGAGCAGCACCTTGCGAACGTACGCTTCCACCTCACGGGTCGTCTCGACGGGAATGCGTCCGACGTGCACCTCGTGGGTGACGTCGGGGGCGTCGCTATCGCCGGGCTCGGCCTCGCCGAAGCGGGCATCGCCGTCGCGATTCCACTCGCCTTCCAGGCAGCCGAAGTAGGCATCGCCTGCGTAGGGCTCGCCGTAGTGGACCTTCTCCCCCTTGATGGGAAACGGCACCATGCGCGAGGGCAGCAGTCCCGTGTCGGCGCCGAGCACGAGGTGGCGCAGCCCGTACTGCTTGTGCAGGCGGCGCACCAGATTGCGCAGGCGCTCGGCCAGATCCCCGCCCCCCAGCAGCGCGTCGGCCCGAAGCGCCTCGATGCTGACGATCTCGGCAGCGAGTCCCATCTCCCGACGGTGCCGAACGAGTGGCGCGAAGGCGGGAGCCAGGTCCTCCGACGTCACGAGCAGCCAGTCGAGGCGCGGGGCGTTCGTGCTGGGCACGAAGCGCAGGTACGGGGCATACGGGGCGTCCCCAGGCGCGACCTGCCGCACGCGGCGTTCACCGGCGAATGCCAGGCTCGCGAGAATCACGATCACGGCCGCCAGGTGTATCGGGCGCGGGTGATGCAACGCGTTCATGCCTGCAGGGTACGGAGGCGGCCGCGTACCGGACCAGGTGAAAGTCCGTCACGATAGCGGCCGACCGGTGCCAGGTGATCCTCCTCTTGAGCAGCCGCGGATCACGCCCTGGCCTGGACACCTCGCACGCAGAGCGGCACTCGGACACGCGACGGCTGAGTTACCTGGCACCAAGCGTGCGGGATTGCGGCGGACTCTTGCCCGGTTCGGTACGGGGAAGGCGGCCACCTCCTCCGAGCGGTAGGAGTCCCTTGGCGCGGGCGGCTACTGACGCGAGGCGTAGCGCGCAGCAAGGAAGCCCACGCCGATCAACAT
>JAHEIK010000349.1 GCA_024639415.1 Planctomycetota bacterium | reverse complement strand
GCGTACTTCCACACTGCCCATCTGGTAGACGCGGGAGGCGTCCTGCAGCTCGGCGACAGCCGTCATTGCCCCTTGCCCTGGTCTCCGCCTCGGGTCGTGCCGGTCTTGGACGGACGGCCCTTGCCCTTCCAGCGCGAGCGACCGCCGGCACCCGAGGGCGTGGAGGCGCCTGCGCCCTTCGCGGCCGAAGCGCCCCGCGGCATGCCCTTGCGACCGCTGCCGGAAGTCTTGGCGCCACCCCTGGGCATGCCGTCCTTGGCGCCACCCTTGGCCGCGCCCCCCTTGGGCGGCGCGCCGTCGGACTCGGCGCCGGGCGTTGTGCCTGCTCCCGTAGTCGTTGCCTCTTCCCGCGGAGGATCCAGCAGAAGACGCTCGCCGCCCTCGAGCCCAGACTTGATCTCGACGAAGTGCTCCGAGGCGAGCCCCAGCACGACGTCGCGCCGCTCGGGCTCACCGTCGACCCAGACGAACACGGCAGGCTTGTCAGCCGTGCCCGCGACAGCCTGCACGGGCGCGGCGATCACATCCTGCAGGGTCGTGATGAGGATCTCGACCTCGGCGCTCATGCCCGGCTTCAGCGTGGGATGACCACCGAGCAGCCGGAGCTCTGTGTGATAGACCTTCAGGTCCGGGTTCTCCCACCAAGAGGCTGCGTCCGGCATGCGCTTGACCTTGGAAACGCGTGCGGGCAGGCGGGAGCCGGGCAAGGCCTCGACCTCCACGGTTGCGGAGAGCCCTTCCTTCAAGTTGCGGATGGCGCTCTCGTGCACCTTGGTCACGACGCCGAGGCTGTTGTCGTCGGGAATCTTGATCAGGGTCTGGCCCTGACGCACGGACGAGCCCTCGTCGATTCTCTCGTCGTTGCGCCGGCGGTGTCCCGAGCCGCTGGAGGAGTAGACGACGAGGCCGGGAACCGTCGCCTTGATGACGAGACCCTTCTCCTGACCGACCAGATCCTGCAGGCGTTCCTTCTTGAGCAGCAGCTGCCGCTCGCGGTTCTTGACCGCGGAGCGCTTCTGCGCCTCAGCCGCCTGCGCCTTCTTCAGTGCGCGGGACTTGCGGTCCTTCGCCTCGACCACGCCGGAGATGAGCTTGGCCACCTCCTTCGGGAAGTCGTACGCGACAAACTGGTCGCGGGCCGTGCGCGTGCGCTGCATCTCGATCTCGCGCTGGTCCAGCGCGAGCTGGTCGGCCTCGAGGCTGTCGCGACTGACGTAGCCTTTCTCCTCGAGGCGAACGGTGTGCTTGAGCTTCTCGGCCGCGCGGCGGTGCTTCTCGTCTGCGAGGTGGATGTCGCTCTTGAGCGTGCGGATGCGCTGCAGCGCTTCGCCCTCCAGCGCATCGCTCTCGAGCAGGCTGCCGATGAGCCGCCGCAGCCGCGTGCCGTCGAGGCCGCGCTTCTGGCCGCCCTCGCCTTCGACCGTCCTCTCGGGCGGTGCCATCGCCGCTTCGTAGGCGCTCAGCAACTGGCCTGCGAAGGCCTTGCCGACGTAGCGCTCGAGGTCGAGGTTGGCGAAGCGCACATCCAGATCGGCCTTGCGCTCGTCCGACGCGTTCTGCTGCAACTGGATCTCGAGTCCCGTGACCGCGTTGGCGCGCGAGTCGGCTGCGCTGGAGACCTCGAGTTCCTGGCGGACGCGCTTCTCCTCGAGAGCCGCGCCGTTGAGCCGTACCAGCACGGTGCCGTCCTGCACGTCCCGCTCCGTGAGGATCGTGCCTTCCGGGATGATGTAGTCGATGGTGGTGCGGCCTTCGACGAGGTTCAGGATGCTGTGGGAGTGCAGCGACTCGAGGTTGCCGGACTCGCTGACCGTCACCCGCAAGGAACCGCGCGCGAGCGGTGCTGTCAGCGGGACGTCCGTCGCTTCCGCGCCGGGCTTGCGCAGGAAGCCGAACCAGATGGCGGCGAGCACCAGACCGAGGACCACCACGGTCGTGAGGAGGAAGCGCGCGCTACCGCGCTCGTGGCGAGGCCTGCTGCGCTTGAGGTGTGTGTGTGTCGTCATCGTGAACCTACGGTACCGGACCTTCGTGGGATGACCTGGGGAGGCGGCAGGACGCCAGAGGTCGGTGCTGGTTGGCGCGCCTTGTCGCCGGCCGCTGCCCTCGTGGCAGGTGCGGGCTGGGCGGGAATCAACGTGGGGGCGGGGGTGGACTGCAGGGGCGCTCGCTGCGGCGAGTCGTTGCTGGGGGAGGTTCGCACCTCCGGCGGACGCAGATTCGTGGTCTCTGCCTCGGGTTGGACGACGCGCGTGGGGGTGGGGGTTCCCGAATCCTGGGAACCGGCGATCTGCCACATGCCCTCGGCGTCCACGCGCAGCGTGCCTACGTCGCGGTCCAGGCCGAGCAGCGCCAGGGCGTGGTCCACCAGCGCGGCCGTGACGGCGTTGCGTGCCGAGACCAGCGAGTTCTCGGCATCGAGCCGGTCACGGGTCTTCACGTCGCCCCGCTCCAGCAGCAGCTCCGTGCTCTCGACCCGCCGCTCGGCCAAGCCCAGGCTGTCCTTCTGGATCTCGTAGCTGCGCCGGGCCTCGGCCAGGGAGCGGTAGGCATCACGCACCTCGAATACGACCGTGTCCTCCAGCCGCTCCCGGTCGCGGCGGGCTCGACCGGCGTCGATGAGCGCGCGACGGTGGGCGTTGCGCTCGGCGGTGCGTTCCAGCGGGAGGTCCAGGTCGATCCCCGCACGGCCAGAGGCCTCGGCGCGCCCGAAGTTCAGCGGCTGCTCCCTCGGCGTGCTCAGATCCCCGCCCAAGCGCAGATCCAAGCCGGCGCGCAGGCCGTCCTTGGCAATCAGCACCTGGCGTTGCGCATCGGCCTCACGGTCTCTCTGCGTGTGCAGGTCCAGGCGCCGCGCCAGGGCAAGCTCCAAGGCAGACTCGCGCGAGTGCGGCGCGGCCTGGGGGCCGGCCTTGCGCAGGGCCTCCAGATCGGAGTCGTCGAGTTCGACTTCGGCGGTGACCGGAATGCCCAGGTCGAGTTTGAGGCGATCGATGGCCGTGACGTAGGCGTTCTTGCGTCGCTGCCGCGTGTCGTCGGACGCGAGCAGATCCTGTTCGACCTGGTCGACCTCGAACTTGGGCAGCCGGCCGGCCTCGGCCTGGTCACGTTGCTCGGCGACGAGGAGCGTCAGGCTCTTGTAGCGCGCCTCGGAGTTCTGCCAGGAGTCGCGGGACTGCAGCGCGCGGTAGAAGCGCGTTGCGATGTCCACGGTGAACGACTGCTGGAAGCGCGCGTAGGTGCGCAAGGCGTACATCAGGTTGCGCTCGGCTTGCGTCAGACTCTCACGTGCGACCAACTCGCCGGAGCCGCGCATCAGGGGCAGGGTCACGCTGGCGTTCAAGATCGACTGCGCGACGCGCAGCGGGTCGCCCGAGAGATCGCGCAAGAAGTCCGACGCGAGCCCGATCACGACGCTGCCACCGCGCTCGAAGGCACGCTGCAGCGTGAGTCCCAGCGAGGCATCGAGCTGCGAACCGTTCTCGTCGCCCCGGACGTCGAGCGACCCGCCGGCATCCCAGAGCGGACGAAACCGGTTGAGTGCGCGCGTGAGGTCGAGCGCGGCGATGTAGACGTTCTCCCGCTGGCGCCGGTAGTCGCGCGACGCGACCGTGCCGAGCTCGAGCGCATCGCGCAGCGTAAGCAGGAACGCCTCGCGCTTGCGGATCGCCTCCGCGAGTCGCTCCTTCGACTCGATGTCGAGAGTCCCTTGCAGCTCGGCCACGTCGGACCGCCGGCTGTCGAGGAGGGCGTACACCTCTTCGTCGGCGGCTTCCTTGGTGAAGCTGCGGCAGCCCGGCGCGAGGAGCACGCAGAGCAGCGCCAGGAGCAGGACACGAGGCAGCAGGGTTCGCACGCTAGAGCCCCCGATAGGAGGCGCGGCACGAGGAACTTGAGCGCACGAAGAAGTGCAGGCCCTCGAGGCGCCGTCCCTCGCCGGCCGGAACCCGTACCGGGTCGCCGTCCGGAGCGTCCGCGGTGCTACCGCTGGTGAACTCGATCTCGGCGTCGAACGAGCGTACGACGACTTCCAACGGCTTCTTGGCGTCGGCCTTGCCGCCGAGATAGGTCCATTGCCCCGATCCATCGAGGCGCACGGCGACCTGATCCATGGGTGATGCTTCTCCAGCGGGCAGCGAGGTGCCGAGGGTACCCGCCCGGCAGGCTGATGGGCCGCCTCGGACCGGGAGTCGAGAGTCGTGACCGAACAGTGACAGAACGGCGATGCAGAACCTATCAAGATGCTCTGTCAGAAGGCCGACTTAGGCTGTCTGACACGCTCTCATGACACGCGGCGGTCGTTCGGGGCGAGACCCCGATTGGCTGCCGAGAAAAAGAGAGATTTCGTCAAAGCCGAGTCGGTAGACTCTGCGCAAGTTTCAAAGACACCTGAGCCCGTTCGCCGCATCCGCGTGGTGCCTAGATGGCACGGGACGATTCACACATCCGGGAGGGAAGGCAGATGACTCGTCGAGTCACTTGGATGAACCTTGGCGCAATTGCGCTGGTCGTGATGTTGGGCGGCTGCTGCGGCTTCAACCCCTGCGACATTGATCTCAACCCCTGCGACATCGATCTCAGCCCCTGTGACACGGGCTGCGATGCACCTGAGCCGTCGCCCTGCGATCCGAACCCCTGCGCCGTCGCTGACAGCCCCCGTCCGG
>JAHEIK010000348.1:3098-4669 GCA_024639415.1 Planctomycetota bacterium | reverse complement strand
ACGTTGGGCTGCAGCAGATAGAGGGATTCGCCGAGCTTGGTGTGTCGCTCGCCCATCAGCTGGTATTGGTCGCGCACGAAGGCCTCGACGTCCGGAATCAGCTTCTCCCGAACCGCGGTCGTGAAGTCGTGGAAGAGCGTCGGGTCGCCGGCCAGGAAGCGCGCGGTCAGGATCGCGGTGCGCGCGGAGACATCGTCCTGGGCCAGCGCCAGCGACTCTTCGATGCTGCGCACCGACGCTCCCACCTTGGCGCCAGCGTCCCACAGGGCCTGCTGCACGCGCTCGGCCACGCGCGCCGCCAACGGGCTCATCTCGCCTGCGAACAGGAAGAGCAGATCCACGTCGGAGCCCACGGACATCTCACGCCGCGCGAAGCCTCCGACCGCCGCGATCGCCACCCGTCCCCCGAGCTCGCGGTTCTCGGCGAAGTAGCTCGACTCGGCCATCTCGTAAAGCCGGCGGATCAGCCGGTCGTAGGCATCGGAGTTGGCCAGGTTGACGGCCTCTCCCCCTTCACCGGCCGTGTGCATCTCGGCCAGGTGATCGCGGACGGCGCGCATGTAGGCGCGCACTCCAGCGGACAACTCGGCCTGGGCCTCGGGTGTGTCCTTCGCGAGTTCGGGAACGAAGGTTTCGACCGCGGGCGCCACACTCACTGTGTTCTCCCGGCCAGTCGGGTCGCCTGCCGGGTGCGGTAGCGGGAGAGTCCGCGCGCGATGCTCTCGGCGAGGACGTCCCGGTAGAAGCTCGACGCCAGCCGCTTCGATTCGCCGCGGTTCGTCACGAAGCCGAGCTCGACCAGGATGGAAGGCATGTCCGACAGGAACAGCACATGGAAGGGACCGCGCTTCACGCCGAGATCGGTGATCGTCCCGTAGTCGCGGCGGATCCCACCGATCAGCTCTCCATGCACCGCGTCGGCGAGCCGGGCCGAGTGCTCCGACACCTCCGAAACGCGCAGCCCCGCCACCGTACGTTGCAGCTCGTCGAGGTGACGGGGCGACACCCCGTTTTCGCGTGCTGCCACGCGCATCGAGTGCCGCTCGTGGCTCTTGTCCAGATAGTAGGTCTCCACCCCGTGGGCACCGCGGCGCGGCGCGGCGTTGGCGTGAAGGGACACGAACAGATCGCCGCCCGCTCCCTCGGCTCGGGCCGTGCGCTCCTCGAGCGAAAGGGTCTGATCGCCGTCCCGGGTCAGGATCACGCGAAAGCCGCGCGCCTCGAGCCGGTGGCGCAGCTCGCGGGCCACGGCCAGGGTGACGTCCTTCTCGCGCAGCCCGCCACGGCCGGTCGCGCCCGGATCCTTGCCCCCGTGTCCTGCATCCACCACCACCGTGTGCACCGGGCGCATGCCGACGGGCAGCCGCCCGCCGTCGCCGCTCGTCGCACGAACGCTGGCCCCGAACACGTCCACGACAACGCGGTCGGGGGACGAGAGCCGGAACACCCGGTGCCGGTCGTAGCGGCGCAGGTCGATGACCAGGCGGGACTCCGTCCGCGTGTACTGCCCCAGCCGGACGGCCTGGAGCAGACCGTCCCCGATCGGGATCGGATCCGCGTAGCGCAGGCCG
>JAHEIK010000348.1:1111-3088 GCA_024639415.1 Planctomycetota bacterium | reverse complement strand
CAGGCCGACCCAGATCCCCGGCAGGTCGAGGTAGAGCCGCTCGGGCCGACCGGCCGCCGCGTTGGCTGCGAGCCGGCGCGCCTGGGTGGGGACCGGGCGGGTCAGCTCCACCACCACGCGCGTGAAGTCCGCGTAGGACCAGTGACGCACCGCCGCCACGTCGCCCAGTCCGGCCGGGCGATCGACGGCCAGGAGGAACGGAAGCGCCAAGAGCAGCGCGGCCACGCGCACCCGCTTCACGAAGCGTCCCCGCGTCCGCCGAGCGAGCGTGACAGCCGGCTGAGCAGCGCCAACGCGTCGAGCGGGGTCATCCGGTCGGGATCGAGCGCTCGCAGCTCGGCCAGGGTTGCGTCCTCATCAGGCGAGCGGGCTGGCGTGAACAGTGCGAGCTGCGGGTCGGGCCCGACGGAAGCCGCGCCCGCCGCCGGAACCTTCGAGCCGGGCGCGACCCCTTCCTCGCTCTCGAGCTGGTGCAGGATCTCACGCGCCCGGTCGATCACGGCCTCGGGCAGGCCAGCCAGCTTCGCCACTTGGATGCCGTAGGAACGGCTGGCCTGACCGGGCACGAGCCTGCGCAGGAAGATCACGTCGTCCTGATACTCGCGCGCCTCGGAGTGCCCGTTGTGGACGCCCTCGCGGGTGCGCGACAGGTCGGCGAGCTCGTGGTAGTGGGTGGCGAACAGCGTCCTCGCGCCGAGACCGGGCGTGTCGTGCAGGTACTCGGCCACGGCCCAGGCGATCGACAGACCGTCGAACGTGCTGGTTCCCCGCCCGATCTCATCGAGGATGATCAAGCTCTTCTGGGAGGCCTGGGACAGGATTTCGGCCGTCTCCCGCATCTCGACCATGAACGTCGACTCGCCTTCGGCGAGACGGTCCGACGCGCCAACGCGCGTGAATATTCGATCCACCACCCCGATCCGGGCCGCCTCGGCCGGCACGAAGCTGCCGATCTGGGCCAGCAGCACGATCACGGCCACCTGACGCAGGTAGGTGCTCTTGCCCGACATGTTGGGGCCCGTGAGCAGCAGGATGCGGGCTCCCTCGGGATCCAGATCCGCATCGTTGGGCACGAAGTCGTCGCCGCCGCGAGCCCGCAGCAGGCGCTCGACCACCGGATGCCGGCCACCCCGGATCTCGAGACGGGCGTCATCGTGCACCTCGGGCCGCACCCAGCCGTCCCGGCGCGCGACCTCGGCCAGAGACTGGAGCGCGTCGAGCTGCCCGACCGCCCGGGCGGCCTCGCGGATCGCAGCGGCGAACTCGAGCATCCCAGTGCGCACCTCTTCGAAGATCTGGCGCTCGAGGGCGGCGGCCTTGTCCTGGGCGCCGAGGACCTTCGACTCCATCTCGCGCAGCTCGGGCGTGGTGAAGCGCTCGGCGTTGGCCAGGGTCTGCTTGCGCTCGTAGTCTTCCGGGATCCGCCCGAGATTCGCCTTCGTGATCTCGAGCGCATAGCCGTGCACGGGATGGAAGCGCATCCTGAGGCTCGGCACTCCGACCCGGTCGCGCTCGCGGGCCTCGAGGCCCGCGATCCACTCCCGACCCTTGAGCGCGCTCTCCCGCAATACGTCGAGCTCGGGACGGAAGCCCTGGCGTACGTAGCCCGTCTCACCAGCTCCGCGTGAGCCCCTCGGCACCGGGCGGGGCTCGTCGACCAGCGCATCGCGGAGCAGCTCCGCGGCCTCGGGCACGGGCTCCGGCAGCGTGAGCGATGCGGGCAGGGGGTCGTCTGCCGCCGTCAGGAGATCGTCGGTCTCGGCCAGTGCCAGGCACACGGCGGGCAGCGCTTCGAGCGAGTCTCGCAGCGCGGCCAGGTCACGAGGCTCGGCCGCGGGCCGCGCCGCCTTGGCGAAGAGTCGCTCCAGATCCCGAACCCTGCCCAGCGCCGCACGCAGGCGGCCGCGGGGCCGATCCCGATCGGCCAGCACCTGCACCGCATCCTGCCGCTCCCGGATCTCCTGCGGCGAGAGCAGC
>JAHEIK010000348.1:0-1101 GCA_024639415.1 Planctomycetota bacterium | reverse complement strand
GCGACCCAGCGGGCCAGCCGGCGCGCCCCGAGCGGTGTCACGGTCTCGTCCACTCGCTCGATCAGCGTGCCGCGACGACCGCGATCCTCGCTGCTCTCGAAGAGCTCCAGGTGCCTTCGCGTCGACGCGTCGAGAATCATCGCGTCGCCGAGCTGGTAGCTTCGAAGACGGGGAAGATGGGCCAGCGCCGACGGCTGCTGAACCGCCAGGTAGGACAAGATCGCGGACGCCGCTGCCATGGACGGCCCGCTGGCGTCCGGATCGAAGCCATGTGGGCTGACGGGCGCGCAACCGGGCTCGAAGCTGTCCGGCGGTACGGCCGTGAACGCAGCATCCGGGCAGCGCTCGCGCAGCCAGCGCTCGAGGGCCTCGCTCGCATTCGCGGGCACGAGGATCTCGCGCGGGCCGATCCGATCGAGCTCGGCAGCCAGACCCGCGGGCACCCGGCTCTCCCCCACGATGGCGGTCTCGGTCGCCCGGAAGCTTCCGGTGGAAGCGTCGAGTGCAGCCAGGCCCGCCCGCTCGTCACCCAACGCCAGGGCAACGACAGCCACCTCGCGCGCCGCCGGCAAGCCTGCCGGGTCCCCCACCAGGCCGGGAGTCACGACCTCGACCACCTCCCGCTGGACCAGGCGCCGGCCGCCGACCGCCTTCGGATCCTCGACCTGCTCGCAGATCGCCACACGGTGCCCGAGCTCGGCCAGCTTCTTCACGTAGCCGTCCGCGCTGTGAACCGGCACTCCGCACATGGGAATGGCGTCGTCCTTGCCTTTGTCCCGCGTCGTCAGCGTGATGTCGAGCAGCGGCGCCGCGCGCTCGGCGTCTTCGAAGAACAGCTCGTAGAAGTCACCCATCCGGTAGAACAGGAATGCGTCCGGGTGCCGGGCCTTGAGACCCAGGTACTGGCGCATCATGGGCGTATCCCGCGCCGACCGGCTCACTCGATCCGCTCTCGCGGGCTCAGCAGGCCCTGCCGGTCCATCATCTCGAGGAGGCTCTCGAACTCCTTCAGCGCTTCCGCCTCCCGGCCGTCGACGACCAGCGCGCGGGCCAGCGCCGCCTGGGCCTGGAGATTGTCCGGATCGCGCTGCACGAACTCGC
>JAHEIK010000047.1 GCA_024639415.1 Planctomycetota bacterium | reverse complement strand
GGCCGAAGGCCAGGGCTGCGGCCGTCGGCTCGTTGACGATGCGCTTCACGTTCAGGCCAGCGATGACGCCCGCGTCCTTCGTGGCCTGCCGCTGGCTGTCGTTGAAGTAGGCCGGGACCGTGATGACTGCGTCCGTGACCGCAGCGCCGAGGTGATCCTCCGCAGCCTTCTTGAGGTGCTGCAGGATCACGGCGCTGATCTCGGGCGGCGTGAAGGTCTTGCCGCGGATGTCGACCTTCACCAGCTCCTCGGGACCGCCGACGATCCCGTAGGGCACCAGCTTCTCCTCGGACTCCACCTCGCTGTGGCGGCGGCCCATGAAGCGCTTGATGCTGAAGACGGTGTTCTCGGGGTTCGTCACGGCCTGCCGGCGCGCGGCCTGCCCGACGAGGCGCTCGCCGCTCTCCGTGAATGCCACGACACTGGGCGTGACCCGGTGCCCGTCCGCGTTCACGATCACGCGGGGCTCGCCGCCCTCCATGACCGCGACCACGCTGTTCGTGGTGCCCAGATCGATGCCGATGATGCGTCCAGCCATGTCTCTCGTTCCTTGCTCTGGCTCGTGTGCGTGCCGAAACGGCACGGTGCGTTAGTCAGACCCTGCCGGATCGGCCTGTCGATCGCGCCCTGAAAGCCCGTAGACCTTGATTTTCCGGTACAGCGTCCGCGTACTGATGCCCAGCAACTGCGAAGCGCGTTCCCTATTGCCGCCGACGTCCCGAAGTGTGTTCGTGATCAGCGCACGCTCGACATCTTCGGCCGGCAAGCCGGACAAGGACTTGAGGATGTCGGGCGTGTCGCCGGCGGCCGGGCGGACGTAGGGCGGCACGGCATCGGGCGTGATCGTCTCCCCGCGGCTGAGCAGCACCATGGACTCCACGGCGTTCTTGAGCTCGCGGACGTTGCCGGGCCAGCGGTAGCTCATGAGGATGTCCAGCGCCTCCGGTGCGATGGCCCGGGCGGGCTTGCCGTGGCGCTCGGCCGCCTCGAGCAGGAAGTGCTCGACGAGGTGCGGCAGGTCGGCGAGCCGCTCGCGTAGCGGCGGCAGCTCGAGTTGCACGACGCGCAGCCGGAAGAACAGGTCCTCGCGGAAGCGGCCCTCACGCACCATCGCGTCGAGGTCCCGGTGGGTCGCAGCGACGACGCGCACGTCCACCTGGAGCGGCTCGTTGGAGCCCACGCGCGTGATCTCACCGGCCTCGAGCGCGCGCAGCAGATGCGCCTGCGTAGCGAGCGGCATGTCGCCGATCTCGTCCAGGAACAGCGTGCCGCCGTCGGCGGCCTCGAAGCGGCCCTTGCGCTGGGCCGTGGCGCCGGTGAAGGCGCCCTGCTCGTGTCCGAACAGCTCGCTCTCGAGCACGCCTTCGGCCAGGGCCGCGCAGTTGAGCGGAATGAACGCCTTCTGGCGCCGCGGGCCGGCGTGATGCAGGGCGCGTGCGACGAGCTCCTTGCCGGTGCCCGACTCGCCGCGGATGAGGACGGTGGCGTCCGTGTCCATCACCTGGTTCATCACGTCGAACACGCGCTGCATCGAGTGCGTGTGGCCGAGGATCCCGGGGTAGGCGAACGACTTGTCGATCGCCGTCTGCAGCTCGCGGTTGTGCATCTCCAGAGCGATACGGCTCTCGGCCGCGCGGATGGTCTCGCGCAGGATGCCCAGGTCGAGCGGCTTCTGCAGGTAGTGCAGCGCGCCCGCGCGCATGGCCTTCACGGCGCCCTCGACGGTGCCGTAGCCCGTCACCACGATCACCTGCGGCACGGCCCGGCCCTCGCGCAGCGCCCGGCAGCGGGCGACGATCTCGAGCCCGTCGAGGTCCTGGAGCCGCAGGTCCGTGATCACGAGGTCGGCCGTATCCTGCTCGAGCAGGGCCAAGCCCTCGCTGCCCGAGGTCGCAAGCCGAACGCGGTGGCCCCCCTGCTCGAGGACGTCACGGATGACCTCCCCATGGGCGGCGTCGTCCTCGACGACCAGGATGCTGAGCTCAGGACTGGCAGGTTGGCTGCTCATGATGACAAGATGTCAGCAAATGAGGGGCCGTCCAGTCCCTGGGTGTGACATCGTGGCCTGACAGGCGTGTGGGCGGGTATGTAACCCGCCCCTACAGGCTGCGCGGGGTGGGCAACCGGCCCTCCCCGCCATGTGGAGGCCTGACAGGCGTGTGGGCGGGTATGTAACCCGCCCCTACAGGCTGCGCGGGGTGGGCAACCCGCCCCTGCAGGCTGCGCGGGGTGGGCAACCGGCCCCTACAGGCTGCGCGGGGTGGGCAACCCGCCCCTGCAGGCGGCGCGGGGTGGGCAACCGGCCCCTACAGGCTGCGCGGGGTGGGCAACCCGCCCCTGCAGGCTGCGCGGGGTGGGCAACCCGCCCCTGCAGGCTGCGCAGGGGTGGGCAACCGGCCCTCCCCGCCATGTGGAGGTAGGGGCGGGTTACATACCCGCCCTCGGGCGGCCACCAGGGCCGCCCCTACGCCCGCAGCAGCAACCGCAGCCCCAGCGCCATCTTGGGCAGGTAGCTCTGGTCGGCCTCGATCTCGGTCTCGAAGGTCCACGAGCCGATGTCGTCCAGCTTCATGCGACCGGTGAGGTGGCCGCGGTCGTCCAGGCGCCAGCGCAGATCCACCATGCCGTCCGAGGTGTACCAGTGCACCTTGCGCGAGAAGTCGCCGTACTGCCGCTCGATCTGCCCCAGGAGATCGCTCATCTCGTCGGCGGTGATGTCGACGAGGGCGCTGAAGGTCAGCTCGATGTTCTTGCCTCGGAACACGCCCCGCGCCCGGTAGCCGTCCCCCGGCGTGCCGCGCACCAGCAGCCCCAGCCCGAGGATGTCCACCTTGACGGGTTCGGGACTCATGCCGGCTCGTCCGGCGGCCCCGTCAGCGGCAGGCGCAGGATGAAGTCGGTGCCCTTGTCGACCTCGGTCTCGAACGTGAGGCCGCCCCCGTGCTCCTCGGCGATGCGTCGCGCCGTCGGCAGCCCCAGGCCGCTGCCTGTCTTCTTGCGGCTGTAGTAGACCTCCCAGACCTTCTCGCGGATCCCCTCGGGGATGCCGGGGCCGGTGTCGATCACGTCGATGCGTGCGCCTTCGCCCTCGAGCCGGGTGCGGACGATGAGCTGCGCTTCGCCGCGCCCGTCGCCCTCCTTGCCCTCCATCGCCTGCAGTGCATTCAGGATCAGGTTGAGGACGGCCTGCTTCACCAGCCGCTCGTCCACGCGCATGATCGGCAGCGAGCGATCCGGGTAGAACGCGAGGTCGACACCGGCGCGCGTGCACTCCGGCAGGACGAATCCCGTGACCTCCTCCAGCACGCGGTTGAGGTCGACCCGGCTGAGGTTCAGCCGGCGGATGCCCGCGTAGCGCAGGAAGTCGTCGAGGATCTCTTCCAGGCGCTTCACCTCCCCCAGCAGCGACGTGAGCCTGCGCGACGAGCGCTGGCCACGCGCGTCTTCGGCGCCTTCCGGCCAGTCCTCCTGAAGCAACTGCAGCGTCACGTTCATGGTGGATAGCGGATTGCGGATCTCGTGCACCAGACCCCCGGCCACGGCGCCCAGGAACTCGAGCCCCTTGGCGGTCGGCGTGCGATGGGAGGCGTCGGACATCCGGGCAGCGTACACGCTGGCCGCCGCTCCATGCCCACATGGCGCCCTCGGCCGATACGCCTGCGGCATTCCGGGGCCCGTGGGAGTAGGCCGGTATCCTCTGCGCCCCTATGGCTACCGAAGTACTACGAGTCCTCGACCGCGGTGCGCTGAGCGAAGAGCTCGAGCGCGCAGGTGAGATCCTGCGTGCGGGAGGCCTCGTCGCGTTTCCGACGGAGACCGTCTACGGCATCGCCGTCGCCGCGACCGATCCCGTCGCCGTGGAGCGCCTCTACGCCCTGAAGGGGCGCCCGCGCGACAAGCCCATGAGCATGATGGTCGCGGGCATGGACCCGGTACGCGAGCGCTGCCCCAACATCCCGCCGAAGGCCCTGCAGCTCATCAAGCGCTTCTGGCCCGGCTCGCTCACGATCGTGCTGCCGACCCAGCACCCCGACGGCTCGGCCGCGGGCCTGATCGGCTTCCGCTATCCGTCCCATCCCCTCGCGCAGGGCCTCGTCGAGGCCGCGGGCGTGCCGCTGCTCGTGCCGAGTGCGAACCTCTCAGGCAAGCCGCCGGCCACGACGGCCGACGAGGTGCTCGAGCAGTTCCCGGACGAACTCGAGCTCGTCATCGACGGCGGGCCGGCCAAGAAGCGACTCGCCAGCAGCGTGGTCAAGGTCGAAGGCGACGACGTCACGGTGCTGCGCGAAGGTGCCATCCCCCAGTGGCGCATCGAGGAGCCTCACTGGGCGCACGTCCTCTTCGTCTGCGCGGGCAACACCGATCGCTCGCCGCTTGCTGCAGCGCTGCTGCGCCGGCGCCTCGCCGAGACCCTCGGCTGCACGGAAGACGAGTTGGAGGATCGCGGCTTCCGCGTGTCCAGCGCCGGCCTGGCGGCCGATCCCGGCGCGCGGGCCTCGCGCCGCACCCGCCGCATCGCACGCGAGGCGTTCACGCCGCCGCTCGACCTGGACATGCACCGCGCCCAGAAGCTCACCCAGGAGGTGCTCGACCAGGCCACGCGTATCGTGTGTATGGAGCGCGGGCAGCGTGAGCAGATCCTGGCGTTCTTCCCCCACCGCGTGCGGGAGGTGCTGCTGCTCGACCCCGAGGGCGGCAACATCGACGATCCGGCGGGCGAGAGCATGCAGGTCTACAAGCGGCTCGCCAGCCGTCTGGACGCGGCTGCTACCCTGATCGCCGGGAGTCTCGTGCCATGACGAACACCTTCAGCATCGCCGTTGCGTCCGATCACGCCGCCGTTCCGGAGCGTCAGGCCCTCATCGAGCACCTGCGGGCCGCCGGCCACACGGTGACCGACTTCGGCAGCGCCCCCGGCGAGTCCGTCGACTACCCCGATCAGGCGGCGCTCGTCGGCCGCGCCATCGTCGCCGGCGAGGCCGACCGCGGCATCCTGATCTGCGGCACGGGCCTGGGCATCTGCATGGCCGCCAACAAGGTCGACGGCATCCGCGCCGCCACGGTGCACGACGCCTTCACGGCCGAGATGTGCCGCAGGCACAACGACGCGAACGTCGTCTGCATGGGCGCGCGCGTCCACGCGGCTGCCGCCATCTGCCGCATGGCGGACGTCTTTCTCGAGGCGCCGTTCGACGAGGGCCGTCACACGGGCCGCGTCGGCAAGATCATGGCCCTCGAGCAGGACGCGCACGTCGCTTCGTGAGCCGCGCGCGATGACGGGCGACGCACTCCCCGCCGGCGACGACCGCATCGCCGTACCCATCCGCGCCACGGGGTACTTCCGCCTGCACGTGCCGGAGCGACTGCCGGACGGCCCGGTGCCGCTGCTCGTGGCCGTCCACGGCTACCGCCAGCCGCCCCAACGCATGCTGGACTACGCCGTCTCCGTCGCACCCAAGGATGCGATCGTGGTCGCGCCGGAAGGCCCGTCGGCCTTCTACGGTCCGCGCGTCCGCGAGCGCGCGATCGGGCGACGCATCGACTACGGCTGGATCGCCGACCCGCGCCGCCCCGACTCCGAGAAGCGCAACCGCGACCTGCTCGCCCAGGCCTTCGCCTACGTCGAGGGGCGGCACGCGATCGACCCGGCCCGGACGTGGCTGATGGGCTTCAGCCAGGGCGTGGGCGTGGCTACCGACTTCTTCGTGCACCATCCGGAGCGCGTCGCGGGGCTAGTGGGACTGGCGGGCGGTGTCCCGCAGCACGGCCGGCCCGGGCTGGACGCGCTGCGCGACCGGCCGGTGTTCTGGGTTACGGGCAGCCGCGACCGGGACTACACGCCGGAGTACGAGCAGGTGCTCATGGCCCGCTTCCGGGAGGCCGGCGTCGCCCTCGAGGCGCTCGAGGTCGATGAGCCGCACGACCTGCTGGATCCCGTCAAGCCGGCCGTCAGCGCCTGGTTCGCGCGCTAGACGCTGGCGGGCGAACCTGCCACGATGGCGGCAGGAGGTTCCCATGCCGTACTCGCAGCGCCTCGCGCTCCTGCTCCTTCCGTTGGCGATCCTGCTGCTGGCGCAGCCCGCACCCGCGGAGGAGGCCGTCGGCCCGGAGGAAGCGCTGATCCAGGCCAAGGCGCCTGCGATCGTGTCCATGAAGTTCGTGCTGCAGATCACCATGGAGATGGGCGGCCGCGTGCGCGAGATCGAGCGCAACGGACGGGCGCTCGGGGTCGTCGTGGACGCTTCGGGGCTCATCATGGTGCGCTCGAGCGCCTTCGAGGCCCGCATGGGAGCGCGCGGCCGCGGCGGTCGCAACCGGCGCGGAGGCGACGCGGGGCCCGGACCGAACATCTCCGCGACGCCGACCAACATCCGCGTCACGCTGCCCGGCCAGGAGAAGGAGCACCTGGCGATCATGGGCGCCAAGGACAGCAAGAGCGGCCTGGCCTTCGTACTCATCAAGGAGGTTCCGGCCGACTTGAAGTTGACGGCCGCCGACTTCTCCAGGGCCGCCACGCCCAAGATCGGACAGGACCTCTTCGGTGTCTCGCGCCTGGGCCAGGGCTTCGATCACGCCGCCTTCTGCGACCGCATCCGCGTCACCGGCAAGGTGAGCAAGCCCAAGGCCATGTGGATCCTCCCCGCCAAGGCTGCGAACTTCGTGGGCCTCCCGCTGCACACGAAGGGCGGCGCGGTGGCCGGGGTGTGCGCGATCCAGCAGGGCGTAGGCGAGGGCTCGGGCTCCAGCACCTTCCTCATGCCGGTGGAGAGCGTCCGCAAGACCATTGCGAGCGCCACCAAGGAGGCCAAGCGCATCCGCGCGGAGCTGGCCGAGGACGAGGAAGACGCCGCGGACGAGGCCAAGGACGAAGAGACGCAGGAAGACGGCGGCGACAAGTAGCCATTGACCGTTGCCGCCGTGTATCCACGGTCGGCGTGGACGCACTTCTCCTCCTCGGGCCCACTGGCGTAGGCAAGACGCCGCTCGGTGACCTCCTCGAGGCGCGCGGACTGCTCGGGCGCCGCTGCCTGCACTTCGACTTCGGAGCCGAGCTGCGCAGGGCAGCGGAGGATCCCGAGGCCGCACCGGGCGTCGATGCGGAGGCGCGGGAGGTCATCCGACGCGTCTTGGAGGAAGGGCGCCTGCTCGAGGACCACGAGTTCGAGATCGCGGCCGCCCTGCTGCGCCGCTTCCTCGAAGACGCGCGTGCGACCAGCGCCGACTGGCTGCTCCTCAACGGCCTGCCGCGGCACCTGGGCCAAGCTGATGCGGTCAGCGCATTGCACAGCATCCGGGCCGTGCTGAGCGCGTGGGCTCCGCCGCAGGTCATCCACGAACGAATCCGGCGCAACACGGGCGGGGACCGGGCGGGCCGGCGCGACGACAGCGATGCCCGCATCGCGGCGAGGCTGGAGCGCTTCCGGCTGCGCACGCGCCCGCTCGTCAAGCACTACATGCGTCACATGGTCCCGTTCTGTGACTTGGAGGTGGGCGTCGCGACGACCGCCCTGGAGCTCTACGAGGACCTCGCGCGCCGCCTTCCGGACGTACTCGGCGAGCCGGCCTGAGCGGTCCCCCGGAAGCCCCGTGGGGGGAGGATCGAGAGAGCGCCCTGCGTCCCTCTCGGAAACACCGTCACAAGCCGCCCCGTCGCGCCCGACAAGCCTTGGTTCATGCGAATTCGGATGTAGAACGCCCGTGCCCGGGGCTCGGGTTTTCCGCGGGCTAGGAGGCCAGGCATGAAGGTCGGTGTCGTCAACGAGACCTATCCGGGCGAGTTGCGTGTCGCACTCGTTCCCGACATCGTGGGGCAGCTCGCCAAGAAGGGCTTCGACGTCGTGATCGAAGCCGGCGCGGGCGTGTCGGCCGGCTACGCCGACGCCGCCTACGAGGCCAAGGGCGCCACGGTCGTCCCCTCCCGCAAGGAGGTGTTCGACGCGGCGGACATCATCGCCCAGGTGCGCTCGGCGGGTGCGAACCCCGACGGCTGTCAGGCCGACTTCGACCTGATGCGCGAGGGGCAGATCATCGTCGGCGCCGCGGAGCCGCTGAGCCGGCCCGACCTCGTCGCCAAGATGGCCGAGAAGAAGGTCAGCGCCTTCGGCCTCGAGCTGATCCCCCGGACGACGCGGGCCCAGGCGATGGACATCCTGTCCTCGATGGCCACCGTCTCCGGCTACCGCGCGGTCCTCTGGGCCGCGGACAAGCTGCCGAAGTTCTTCCCGATGTTCATGACGGCGGCCGGCACGGTCGCCCCCGCGAAGGTGTTCATCATGGGCGCCGGCGTCGCGGGCCTGCAGGCCATCGCGACGGCCAAGCGTCTCGGCGCGGTCGTGAGCGCCTACGACATCCGCCCCGCCGTGAAGGAAGAGATCATGAGCCTCGGCGCCAAGTTCGTCGAGATGGATCTCGAGAGCGGCGCGGGCGAGGGCGGCTACGCCAAGGAGATGGACGAGGAGTTCTACCGCAAGCAGCGTGAGCTCATGACCACCGTGATCGCCGACAGCGACGTCGTGATCACGACCGCGGCCGTCCCCGGCAAGAAGGCCCCCATCCTCGTCACCGAGGAGATGGTCAAGGGCATGGCGCCCGGCTCGGTCATCATCGACCTGGCCGCGGAGCGCGGCGGCAACTGCGAACTGACCAAGGCGGGCGAGACCGTCGAGGTGCACGGCGTGACGATCGCCGGCCCCGAGAACGTCCCCGCGACCTTGGCGTTCCACGCATCGCAGATGTACGCCAAGAACATCTACAACTTCCTCTGCAACATGCTCTCGAAGGACCGGGAGCGGAAGAACGAGTTTGATCTCGAGCAAGAGGACGACATCCTCGCCGGCACCTGGATGACGAAGGGCGGCGAAGTCGTCCATGACGTCGTCAAGGAGGCGCTGGGGAACGCTGCAGGAGGGCAGGCCTGATGGACATCATCTCACTGCTGACAGTCTTCGTCCTGGCGATCTTCGTCGGGTTCGAGGTCATCACGAAGGTGCCGCCGACGCTGCACACGCCGCTCATGTCCGGATCGAACGCCATCAGCGGCATCACGCTGATCGGTGCGCTGATCCTGGCGAGTAGCGCCGCCCTCCACCCCGCCGCCCGGCTGCTCGCCGGCGTCGCCGTGGGCTTCGCATCCATCAACGTGGTCGGTGGCTTCTTCGTCACCGGCCGCATGCTCAAGATGTTCCAGAGAAAGTAGGTAGGTGCACTCATGCTTTCGCAAGCAGTCGTCAACATCGCCTATCTCCTGGCAGCCGTCCTCTTCATCCTCGACTTGAAGTGGATGGCGCACCCGCGCACCGCCGTTCGCGGCAACCACGCGGGCATGCTCGGCATGGGCATCGCAGTCCTCGCCACCGTGCTCGGCGAAGAGTTCGCCGCCGGCGGCTTCTCGGCCATGCCGGTCATCATCGGCGTCGTGATCGGTGCGGCCATCGGCGCCGTGTCGGCCATGCGCGTCCAGATGACCAAGATGCCCGAGATGGTCGGCATCTTCAACGGCTTCGGCGGCATCGCCTCCGTGCTCGTGGCCGCCGCCGCCATTGCAGCCGCGACCACTGCATGGACGCACGGCTGGGCCGGCGGCACGCAGGAGAAGATCGCCATCGTCGCTTCGGCGCTGATCGGCTCGGTCACCTTCTTCGGCAGCTACGTCGCGTTCGGCAAGCTCGCTGAGTTCCTGGCCGTCAAGTGGAAGCTCTACCCCTGGCAGCGCGCCGTGAAGCTGGGCTTCAACGTGGTGATCATCGCCAGCGCGCTCGCCTACGCGTTCCTGCGCGGGGACTTCGACGTCTGGAAGATCGTCATCATCGTCTCCACCCTCGTGATGGCGTGGATCCTGATGGCGAAGAAGGACACCTTCCCGGGCCTGAACCAGATCAAGCTGGTCTCCGCGTTGGCATCCTTGGCCCTGGCCATCCTCGTCGCGCTCAACCCCGGCGAAGAGAGCATGTTCTTCGCTCTGGTCGCCGTCGCCGGCGTGCTCGGCGTGGGCCTCACGTTCTCGATCGGCGGCGCGGACATGCCCGTCGTGATCGCACTGCTGAACAGCTACTCGGGTCTGGCCGCTGCCGCGACCGGCTTCGTGATGAACAACAACGTGCTGATCATCTCCGGCTCGCTGGTCGGTGCCTCCGGCATCATCCTGACGAACATCATGTGCAAGGCGATGAACCGCTCGCTCGTCAACGTGATCTTCGCGCAGATGGGCCCGACGGCCGACACGCCGGACGCCGACGAGGTCTACAAGTCGGTCAAGTCCACGAGTGCCGACGAGATCGCCATGATGCTCGAGATGGCACAGAAGGTGTGCATCATCCCGGGCTACGGCATGGCCGTCGCCCAGGCGCAGCACGCCGTCCGCGACCTCGCCGGGCTGCTCGAGTCGAAGTTCGGCGCCGAGGTCGAGTACGCGGTGCACCCCGTGGCCGGCCGCATGCCGGGTCACATGAACGTGCTCCTCGCCGAGGCCAACGTGCCGTACGAAGAGCTCAAGGAGATGGACGAGTCGAACGCGACGATGGACTCGGTCGACGTGGCCATCGTGGTGGGCGCCAACGACGTGGTGAACCCCGTCGCCCGCACCGACCCGACAAGCCCGATCGCGGGCATGCCGATCATCGATGTGGACAAGGCGCGGACGGTGATCGTGATCAAGCGTTCGCTGAGCCCCGGCTTCGCCGGCATCCCGAACCCGCTGTTCGCCCTCGACAACTCGTTGATGTTCTTCAACGACGCGAAGAAGGCGTTCACGGACATCATCGCGGCTGTAAAGGAAGTCTAGCGCAGCTAGACCTCCTTCCCGTGAACGTGAACGTGCCCGTTTGCGTTCCCGGCGTGCCCGACTCCCGTGCCCGTTCCCGGGTGCGTGAGTCGGGCGCGTTTCGTTTTGGCCTTCGCGTGACCAGGACGTACGACGGGCGCGCACGCGGTCCTTCGACAAGCTCAGGACCTTGGGGCGCCCCTACAGCCACCGCGGCCATGTACGCTCTCCCTATGCGATGCGGGATGTGGATCGGGGCTCTGGTGCTCACGCTGGCTCTCGGAGGCGCTGTGGCGCTCGCCGATCCGCCTGCCGAGAAGGCGGAGGCGGAGGCGCCCAAGCAACTCATCGCCAAGCGCTTGGATCTCGACCTCGAGGTGAACGCTCCGAAGTACGCCGTCGTGGGCCAGCCGTTCACCGTCGAGGTCAAGGCGCACAACGTCGGCCACTTCACGCTCTCCGACATGGTGGGCGGCATCCGCGCGACCGGATCGACCAAGCCCGTGAGCGGCCCCAGCAAGAACGCCACGCGCAAGCAGCTCAAGCCGGGGCAGCACTGGGTCCTGAGAGAGAGCTTCATCGCCCAGAGCACGGGGCCAGCGCGCATCTCGATGTCGTTCCGCGAAGGTCGCGGCTGGGCGGCGAGCGGAGGCTACGTCAGCGTCGACGTCCAGCCGACGCCGCCGCCGAAGAGCGGCAAGCAGCCGACCGCAGACGTGAACCGGCTGGACATGCAGGTCGGTGTGACCGACGTGCCGCTGCCCAAGGCGGGCAAGGCGTTCCCCGTGAGCGTATGGGTCACGAATACGGGCGACCTGGCCCTGGGCCCCGTGATCCTTGCCGTGGACACCAGGGGCGCTGTCTCGATCTCCGTGAAGAGCAAACGGCGGATCGAGATCAAGAAACTAGCCAAGAACGAGACGCGCGTCCTCACGGTCCAATGCACGCTCGACGCCAAGGCCGATCCGAAGAAGGTGGCGCTGGTCGTCTCGGCTCGCGAAGGTCGTGGCTGGACCTCGGCCGGTGCACACCTGCCGATCCGCACGAAGCCGTAAGGCCCGTTGGGCGGGTATCCACGCGCCGCGACAAGCGCGGCCCGTTCAACCCGCCCCTACAAGCAACCGGCATGTCGGGCCGCGACGGGCGACGACCCCCCGCACCATGTAGGGGCGGCATACATTGCCGCCCACGCCCTCCACCTACGGCGCGAGGGAACGCTTCAGCCGCTCGTAGATGGGCTTGCGGTCTGCCTCGTCCGCCTTCGGATCGTAGGCCTCGATCAGGTCGCCGCGGTGCTGCACGAAGACGCTCCACGCCTCCTTGCGCACGTCGAGTTCGGCGTCCATCAGCAACTCCACGACACGTTGCAGTACGCGTACGTCACCGTGCTCCGCCGCGGCCGTAGCGAGTGCCTTGCGCGTGCGGCTCTCGGGCGCCGCGAGCGCACGGTTCATCGCCTTGGGGTAGTGGCGCAGGAAGCCCCACCAGCCAGCCTCCTCCAGCGCGGCGCGCCGCACGACCGGGCTGTCGTCCTCCAGCAGACGCGCCAAGCGGCCGTCACGCGGATCGAGCTTGCGCCGCACGGCGGCCGCGAGGGCTGCGGTGTCGGGCTGCGTGCCCGCCTGACTGAGGTCCGCGAGCTTCTCGATGACCGCCTCGTCCGCGCCCTCGCTGCGCGCCAGCGTCGCGAGCCGCTTCGCTGCGCTGCGGCGGATGCGCGCGGGCTGCCCCTGCAGCGCCGAGAGGAAGTCGGCGTACGCACCCTTTACCGGCTGGATGCCCTCTGCGCGGCACGCGAGCTTGTCGTCGAACACCCAGCCCCACGCCTTGGGCACGAAGAACGCGCGCCCCGTCCGCCAGCCCTCGACGGCGTCGAGCAGATCGTTCAGCGGCTTCTCCCGCCGCTCGTCGGCGAGGTCGGCGCGCGCCTCCGAGAGCACGCGCGCGGCCTGCTCGCAGCGGCCGAGGCGGAGCAGCACGGCGGCGTAGAGCGCCGCGGCGTCGATGCGCTCGGTGGCGATCGGATCGGGGTCGGCAAGCAGCGGGGGCAGGACGGCGCGTGCCATGCCCTCGGCGAGGATCAGCATCTCGCGCGCTTCGCTCGCCTTGCGCGCGGCTGCCAGCGCCTGGGCACGCTCAAGCAGCTGCCGGACGCGTACGCGCGCCATGGTGCGCAGCGTGAGCACGTGCCGGCGCTCGATGACGGCATCCCCGGGGAGCAGCCGCCGCGCCGAGGCGTACGCACGGGCGGCTTCTTCCAGCGCCTCCAGCTGCGCCTGCTCGCGGACACGCCACGCGTCGGCGCTGCGTGGCACGCCACGCAGGGAGACCTGCAGGAAGTCGGCCTGCGCCTGCTTCACGCGCCCCTTGAGCGCCCACTGCCCGGCCGCCTTGAAGCGCGCCCCTTCATCCGCAGGCCACCAGGCCCGCACCGTGGGCTCCTCCGACTGCTGCGCGAGGTAGAGCAGGTACGTCAGCGTCTGGTGCAGGTACGGGGTGTTCAGCGGCGCGCGTGGCGTCGGCTTGAACTCGGGGTAGGGGTCCATGTCGCGCAGCGGTCGGTCGGCGTACTCGGCGTAGCTCGGCGGCGGTGCGGTCTTCAGGATCTCGTGTCCGCCGGCGACGTACCCGGACAGTGCCAAGTCCGGTTCCGCGAAGCCGGCGTCCTTCAGGTCGCCGCGCACGGCGTCGAGCCGCGCCAGCACCTCCGCGCGCGACGGGGCGCTCCCTCCCTTGCGACCAATGAGCGCGGTGCTCTGCTCGAAGAACCACAGCGTGCCGTCCGGGAACACCTCGTAGAAAGCGCGCAGGAAAGCCGCGTAGAGCCCCACGGGCATGGCGTGCACGGGGATCCACTGGCAGAGCACGCCGCCGTCGGCGAGCCGGTCGCGCGCCAGCTCGTAGAACTCCCGCGTGTAGAAGGGATAGCCCGCAGGCGAATACGGCATGAGCGGCTCGAGCGTGATCAGGTCGAGGTCCGGTTCATGCAGCAGGAGCGCGTTGCGCCCGTCGTCGCGCACGACCTGCACCCGCTTGTCATCGAGGACGAAGCGGTTGGCTTCATCGAAGTAAGACGCCAGCCCGATGACGGCCGAGGAGACCTCCACCACCTCGAGCCTCTCCACGGACTCGTGCTGCGCCACCGCGCCTGCCGTCGTGCCCGTCCCGAAGGCGATGACCATCGCGCGCTTGGGGTCCTTCGCCAACACCGCGGGCAGGTGGCCGAGCATGCGCATGTAGCGGTAGTGGCGCCCCGTGGCGGCGGCGGCGAAGTCGTCCGTGTAGAGGTAGCGCTCGCCCGTAGCGTTCTGGATCACGCTGGCCGTCGTGACGGCGTCGCTCTCGACCAGCAGGAGACTGCGCCCGGGCTTCTCGTGGAGCACGACGCTGGCGTGGACGAGATCCTCTGGAGCCGTGCCCGGGAGACCAATCCACATGACCCCCACGCCCGCCGCCAGGCCGGCCAGGGAGGCGAGACGCACGCGCGCGGCGCCGTCGCGCACCTGCTTGGGCCAGGAGGCCAGGACGATGCCGGCCACGATGGCGAGGACACACAGCAGAACCCACGCACCGGGTACGTGGAAGACGGGGATGATGAGGAAGGTGAAGAGGATGGGCGCCGCGAGGCTGCCCATGCTGTTCCAGAGGTAGATGCGGCCCACGGCGTGTCCCGGCTTGTCGCCGGCCAGTTCGGCCCAGCGCACGCAGAGCGCGAAGGTCGGCCCCAGCAGGAGCGCGGGGACGAAGAGCAGCAGCGCGGCGCCCAGCAGGGACGTGAGCTGCAGCCCTGCGGTGATGTCGTCCGCGCCGGCGGCGCCCGCGTAGGCCATGTCGCGGATGGCGTGCATCCAGTGCTCGAGCGAAGGCACGACGACGTAGAGGGCGAAGACGAGCGTTCCTGCGGTCAGCAGCAGCAGGACGCCGAGCAGACGCGCGGGCTTGAGCGTGCGCACCAGGACGGGGCCGAGCAGGAGGCTGCCGACGCCGAGGCCCGCGATGAACACGCCCAGCATCGCGGCGAACGCCGCGGTGAAGCCCTCGAGGAAGAAGACGAGGATGCGGAAGCCCACGACCTCGATGGCGAGGCCGAGGAAGCCGAAGAGCAAGGCGGCCTGCGCGGCGGCCAGGTGGACCGGGGGCTTTCCCCCTCGGGGGGGCCCCCCAGCCTTCATCGCGTCAGCGCTGTCCTTGGTCACAAGCGGCGCGCTGCGCAATCCGGCCACCGCCGTCAGCAGGCCGACCACAGCACCGACGATCCCAGCACGGGCCAGCATGCCCGTCACACCGAAGGCGGCGACACCGACGAAGCC
>JAHEIK010000347.1 GCA_024639415.1 Planctomycetota bacterium | reverse complement strand
CGGCGCGACAAGTAGCTGCGATCGAGCAGCACGGTCTGCAGGAACTCGCGCCAGGCCTTCCCGCCGGCGCGCACGGCCTGCAGCCCCTTGCCGAGGCGCCGCGCGAGGTCCCCGGAGTCGAGGAAGCGTGCGAGGCGGCGCTTGAGCGCGGCGCGCAGGAAGGCCTCGCTGTCCAGCACCTTGACCAGCCAGTCCCGCGAGTCCGTGACGGAGCCCAGGCCCGGCATCTCGACAGGCGTGCCGGCCGCCAGGTCGATCGCCCGGGCCACCTCCTCGGCGGTGGGCGCACGCCCGAGCAGCAGCGTGCCGATCGCCTCCGCCAGCGGGCGCCCCGCGGGGTGGCGGCGGAGGAAGGAAGCATCGCGCGCCAACACGCCCTCCACTACGTGCGGCGGCAGGTTCTCGGCGGGCACGCGCAGCGCCAGGTCGATGGCGTCCTCGCCCACCGGGCGGAAGTCGTCGTAGAGGCCGAAGCGGATCTGCACCTCCTCGACCCACGCGCGGCCCATCTCTGCACGCAGCAGGATGTTGCCGACCAGGTCCTTGATGCTGCGCCGTCCCTCGGCGAGCGCCTCCCCCGGCGTCGGCGAGCGGCCGAGCACATCGAGGTAGATGCGCCGCAAGCGGCGCAGGTTGTCCTCTTCGAGCTTCTCGAGGCCCGAGATGCCGCCCGGCTTCGTACGCACGATCTTGACGCGATCGAACACCTCGACGGTGACCGAGCGCGGCGCGCTCCAGACCTTGCCGTCGCCGACGCGCAGACGGAAGACGTAGCTGCCGCCGGTGTCGGGCTCGAACGTCAGGCGCGAGGCGCGCCGATCGAGCACGGTCACGCGCGACTCCGCAGGACGCGAGTACAGCTCCCACCAGTAGGCGAGGTTGTCCATGTCGTCCTTGTCGCGGTCGAAGGAGTCACGGCCGCTGATGACGACCTTCTGCTTGGGCTTCGCGCGCACCTCGGTCTTCTCGAACCACACCTCGGGCGGCAGGTTGGTGGGCGTCGCGCCCGAGACGAAGTCGAGCAGGGTGTCGTGCTCGTCGCTCTCCGTCGCGAGGAACGCTCCGCCGACGTGGGGATCGCCGCCCTCGCCCGGCTCGAGCACCTTGAGCAGCAGGCGGCTCTCCCAAGGCGCGTTCGAGTTGACGAAAGCGCGCACGCGCTCGAAGTCGAGGCGCTTGCGCAGTTCTTCGCTGCGCGCGTCGGCCGGGTCCACGAGGCGGAACGCCCCGGCGCCGTCACGGCGGTGGCACTCCGCGCAGTTCGCGTCGATCCAGGGCGCCACGTGCTCGACGTAGTAGTCGCGGTCCGGCGGCGGCGGCGGTGGCAGGAAGCGATCGCGCTCCTTGGCCAGAGCCACAGGCATCACGCAGCAGGCGAGCAGCGCCAGGAGCAGGAGGCTACGCCTCGGCATCGGTCTCCGTCCCGATGCCGCCGGCGAGCGCGTCACGCAGGATGGCCAGGCCCATGACGGTCGTGGTCAGGCCGAACAGCCCGCCCCCCGTCACGACGAGGAGGTGGAATGGACTCCCCCACTGACGGGTCAGGAACCACCCGGCGATGTCCAACGCCGCGCCCCCCGACGCCCCGAGGATGAGCAGTCCGCGCAGCAGGCCCTCGACGCGGGTGAAGCACAGGCCGACCGAGAGCAGCAGCGCCAGGACGGCGAAGCCGAACAGGTGGTTGTGGGCCGAGATGAGCAGCGGTCCCAGCGGCGTGGGTGCGCCGTAGCGGGTCGTCGGCAGGACCTCGGCGTGGGTGGTGAGCGGCAGGTCGGCCTTCTCGCCACCGGGCGCATGGCAGGCGCCACACGCCTCGACGGCCGTGAAGATGGGCGCGAGCCCCTCCCACCCGCTCTCGGGGGCTCCGGCCTCGACCCACGTCAGGACTTGCGTGCGGCGCTCGGCCGTCACGGGGTCGTTCGCGTCGATGCCACCGAGGTACTGAGACATGTTGCGGCGGTCGTCGAAGGGGCGCGCAGGGTCCAGGACGTCGTGCAGCAACGTCTTGTCCGGGTCGCCGTGGTACTTGAGCAGCACCGCGCGCGGGCCGGGCAGGCCGCCGGCCCCCACCTGCTGCCAGAGGTTGGCCTGCGCGAGCAGGACGAAGCCCAGCACGAGGCAGGCGAAGCAGGCGACGGCGAGGCGCAGCGATCCGGGGGCGTCGATCAAGCGGGGCACGGGAGATCCTCCGAAGGCAGAATCCTACCCTGTCTCCCGCGGCGACCGCCCGGGTTCGACGTTTGATGAGGTGCGTGTGGTCTACTCGCACGCCACCGCCGGGAGGGAATCATGCCGCAACGCTTCGTCCTGCTGCTCGTGCCCGGGCTCCTCGCTGCGCTCCTGTTCGCCCCCCTCGGGGCGCCCCAGGCCGTCGCCGACGAGAAGGAGAAGGCCGACGCGCTGGTCACCCGCCTCTTCGACATCGGCGCGCTGACGGCCGGCCGGCCCGACTTCTTACGCACGCTGAGCATGTCGGCCGAGCTCTACGCCGAGGACGAGCAGACGCTGTTCGGCGCCGAGGCCGAGGAGCCGTGGTACCCGGTCGGTCAGGTGGACGAGTTGATCGAGCTGATCAAGAGCCACGTGCGCGCGGATTCCTGGGAGTCGACGCTCGGCGCCGGCATCCGCTCCAGCAGCGAGGACAGGCTGATCGTGCGCTGTTTCCCCGACGTCATGGACACGGTGGCCACGTACCTGGGCGCATTGCAGCAGCGCGTGATGCGCCGCGTGTGCGTCGAGGTGGAGACGTTCCGGCTCACGCGGTCGGGGCTGCAGGCACTGCTGGCCGAGGGCAGCACGACCCTCGCCGATGCCGGGAAGCTCGAGGCCCTGCGCGGCAGCGCGGCGGCGGGCCCCTCCGTCTCCCTCGTTGCCTACGAGCACAACCGCGCCGCCGTGTTCTCCGGCACGCAGCGCGCCTACGTCGGCGACTACGACGTCGAGGTCGCGTGGGGTGCGAACACCTCCGATCCGATCGTGTACGTCGACAACGCCGGACTCTCCGCTGACGTGAGCGCCACGCTCAGCCCCGACAGCACGTCCGCGGTGGTCCAGGTCGGAGCCTCTCTCTCGCGCCTGCTGGACATGAAGGCCGTGGACACGGGCGAGGGTCGCGTGATCGAGCTGCCCGAGAACGCCATCGCGCACGTGCAGTCGCGCATCGATCTGCCGGTGGGCCGTTGGGCACTGCTCGAGGGGCAGTCCGCCGACCAGGACGAGCACACATGGACCTTCGCGATACGGGTCACGGCTCTGCCGACGACGGACCTGGCCGCCGCCGCGCGCGGCATCGCCCTGGATGCGCCCGCCGAGCGTCCGGCGCGCACCTTCGAGCTGCGCACCTTCGACATCGGCATGCTGGTGCAGAACGTGCAGAGTCGGCTGGGCGAGGACCTCATCCTCATGCCGTCGAACTTCACGCCCCCCGAGCCGCCCGAGCTGCCGGAGCCCGCCCCGATCTTCGCCGTCGAGACCATCGTCGATTTGCTGCGTGAGACCATCGTGCCGGCTTCCTGGGAGCTGCGCGGCACGTTCCTCGACGCGCGCAACGGACAGCTGTACGCACGCAACACGCCCGCCGTGCTGGACGCCATCGGCTCGCGGCTCGCGACGCTGCGGCGCGAGTTCATCTGGTCCACGGTGACGTCGTCCGAGATCGTCGAGGTCTCCGACGCCCTGGGGCGGCGCCTCCAGGCCGCACCCGACCGGGTCCTGACGGCCGCGGGCGCAGCCGAGATCGAGGCCGCGGTCAAGGCCGGCGAGGCCCGGCGGCTGGGGCTGACCCGCGTGGCGACGATGCGCGGCGGCCGCAACGCGGTCACCAGCGGGCGACGTCGCGCCTACATCTCGGACTACGAGGTGGAGATCGCCGGCGAGAGCACCATCGCCAACCCGGTCATCCAGCGCTGTCTCTCCGGTACGGTCCTGGACGTCCGGCCGAATCTCACCGCCGGCGGTCAAGCTGCCGAGACCGTGCTGCGCTTCGCACGCACGGAGGTCAAGACGCCGCTCCGCAAGGTGCTGACGCCGCATGGCGAGCTCAGCGTTCCCGAGATGGAGATGTTCCGACTGCGCGCCGCGCTGCAGGTGCCGCTGGGCAAGACGCTGATCGCCGGCAGCGCCGGCAAGGGCGGCCTGCGCCGCCTGCTGCTCGTCACGACCCGTCTCCGCAGTAGCAGGCGCTAGACTCCCGCGCATGAATGCCCGCAACCCGCGTCAGCGCGTCCTCTTCCTATGCACGGGCAACTCGTGCCGCAGCCAGATGGCCGAGGGCTGGACGCGGCACCTGCTCGGTAAGCGCATCGAAGCGCTCTCGGCGGGCGTCGAGACCCACGGGCTGAATCCGCGCGCCGTCCAGGTGATGGCGGAGGCGGGCGTGGACATCACGAGCCAGCGCTCGGAGCTCATCGACGACTACCTCGACGCACCGCTCGACCTGGTCGTGAGCGTCTGCGACCACGCCGCGGAGAGCTGTCCTACGTTCCCGCGACCCGTGCGGCGCGTCCACCACACGTTCCCAGATCCCGCGCACGCCAAGGGGACGGAGGACGAGATCCTGGCTGCGTTCCGTGCCGTGCGTGACGAGATCCGCGCCTTCGTGGTGAAGTTGCCCGGGCTGCTGCGCGACGTGTCCTAGGCGGCCTACGCCGCCTTCGCTGCGCTGCCCGCGCGGACTCCG
>JAHEIK010000046.1:10079-15130 GCA_024639415.1 Planctomycetota bacterium | reverse complement strand
CAGCCGGAAGGGGTCGGGGACCTGGTTGACGGCGTCCTCGACGGCTCCCGGCGGCAGGTCGTCCCACGGCAGGTCGTCCGGGTCCCGCGGCCGCTCCCCCGCGCCGCGCGCCATCTCCACCAGCTCGTCTTGGGGTAGGGGGGTGGGGCGCAGGCGCTCGCGGCGGTAGCGGTCGATGTGCAGCCGCCGGAGGATGGTGAACAGCCAGGCCTTCGCGTTCGTTCCCGGCTGGAAGGATGCAAACGCACGCTGGGCCTTCACGAACGTGTCCTGGACGAGATCCTCCGCGTCGTGGCGACGCCGCGTCAGGGACAGGCCGAAGGCAAAACAGTCCTGCAGGAACGGCAGGCACGTGGCCTCGAAGCTGTGCTCCTGCGGGGCGGTCATGCGTGCATCCTCCCGACGCCTCCACGCCTGTGCAACCGCCGATCCGAGCCCGAGGGAGAGAAGCCGCTCGGTGCGATGCGCGGTAGCATCCGTATGTGGATACGCGCGTCTACGTCGATGGTGAAATCACGGCTCCTGAGGACGCCCGCGTGTCGGTGCTCGACCACGGGTTCCTGTTCGGGGACTCGGTCTACGAGGTCTTCTGGTGGCACCACGGCGCGCTCATCCAGGAGAAGGAGCACCTCGACCGCCTCGAGGCATCGGCGCAGCGACTCTACATGGACGTCCAGTTCACGCGCGAGGCGCTCGTCGAGGCCGTCCAGACGACAGCCGCAGCAGCGGGCGCGTCCCCCGACGAGGATGCGTACGTCCGGCTGATCGTCACGCGCGGCACGGGCCCCCTGGGCCTCGATTTCCGCCAGGTGCCGCGGCGCTCGCTGATCATCGTCGTCGCACCGGCCAACCGGCCGGCGGCGGAGGTCGTCGAGCGCGGCCTCAGCGTCGCCATGGTGGATCGCCTGCGCATGTCCATCAAGGCACTCGACCCGCGTGCGAAGACGGGCAACTACCTCAACAACGTGCTGGCACTGCACGAGGCCCGTCTCGCCGGAGCGGATGAGGCCATCATGCTGAACGCGGCCGGGGATGTGACGGAGGCGACGACGGCCAACGTCTACACCTTGCGCGCGGGGCGACTGGTGACTCCGCCGCTCGACGCAGGCATCCTCGAGGGCACCACGCGCATGCGCATCCTCGGCCTCTGCAAGGACCTCGGCATCGAAGTCTCCGAGACCACCCTGCGCCCCGACGACCTCCTCAGCGCCGACGAGGTGTTCCTGTCCTCGTCGGTGAAGGGCATTCTCCCGGTGACGGCCATCGACGATCGGCCGGTCGGCCAGGGCTCGCTGGGGCCGGGCACGCGGCGGATCCGCGAGGCGTTCGAGGCTGCCGCCGACGCCGAGGCCGCCGCAAGGCTCGCGTGAGTCGGCGCTTGGCACGCCGCGCGCAGCATGCTCGGTGCATGAACCGCAAGTCCGCCTCCCAACCCGCCTTGCGTCTCGCCCGCGATACCCGGGCCTACGAGCGCGTAACTGCGGCGGGGACGAACCGCCATGGGTAGGTGGCTGCGCAGTACGCCGGGCCGGCTGGCCTGGGTGGTCGTCCTCGCCGGGCTCGTGCTGCCGATCGGCGCCATGCTGCTGCGCTCCGTCCGCTTCTACGAGGTCGTCGAGACCGACGGCACGGTGCACCGCGCGGTGGGGGAGGTGATCGAGACCGACGAGGTCGTGCGCTTCGATCTCCAACTGCCCGGCGAGACGGAGAAGCGCTCGTGGGAGGTCGACCTGCGCGACCACGCCGAGACGCGCACGGTCTGGTCGTTCGACCACTACCGGCGCGTGTTCACCGATGACCGGACGCTCGGACTCCTGCAGAACAGCGCGTGGATCGCCTTCGGCGGCGCCCTGGCCGCGCTCCTGCTGGGCCTGCCGGTGGCGTGGGTGCTTGCGCGCACGCGCCTGCGCGGACGGACCCTCCTGGCCGCGCTCTGCCTCGGGCCCGCGGTCCTGCCGCCGTTCTTCATGGCGCTGGGCGGGGCGCGACCGATGCAAGGTCTCCTGATCGACCTGTTCGGGGTCGGCGGCGGCACGCTGCAGATCCTGAACTCGATCCTGGTCTTCGGCTGCGCGCTCTTCCCGCTCTACGTGCTGCTCGTAGGACCGGCGCTGGCCGCCGTGCCCGCGGGACCGTGGGAGTCCGCGCGCCTGCTGCGTGGAGCGCGCTCGGCCTTCCGGCACGTGACGCTGCCCGCGGTGCTGCCGTCCATCGTCGGCGCGTACGTGTTGACGTTCGTGCTCGCCCTGACCGACTTCGCCATCCCCGACGTCACCGGCTTCATGCTGCCTGCCGGAGGCGCACCGGCGCATGTGTTCGCGACCGAGGTCTTCCTGCAGTGGAAGCAGCACAGCAACGCCGGTCGCGCCGTGGCCACGGGCGCGCCCTTCATGGTCATCACGGCGGTCTTGCTCGTCGTCGCCCTGCTGCTGCTGCGCCGCAGTCCCATCTTCTCTTCCGCGCGCAGCCATCGACGCCGCGAGCCGCTGCGACTTGGTGCGCGCGGCAGCCTGCTCGGCTACGTCTTCGTGATCGCCGTCCTGCTCGTCACGCTCGTGCTGCCCATGACGAGCATCGCAACGTGGGCCGGCGAGGGCGCCGAGTCCGTATCCGGCGGCACGGTCGATCCCTCGGCCGTGGACACTTCGGGCGTGGCGCTGTTCGACTTCGAGGCCACGCTCGACCGCACGACGGGGAGTCGCGAGGAACGGGATCGCTGGCTGCTCACCGCCGTGCTCGCCGCGCTGCTCTCGATGTTCGTCGCGGTCCTGTTCGCGCGGCGGGCCACGCGCGGGGGGCGGGTGGCCCGCGCTTCCGTGATCGCCGTCGGCGCCCTGCCGCTGGCCGTGCCGGGGCTCGTCTTGTCGGTCGGCACGCTGCTGCTCTGGCAGGCGATTCCCGGTACCTGGATCCGTCCGATCGAGGACAGCGTGCTGCGCTCGGTCCTGATCCTGGCCGTGAAGTTCCTGCCCTACGCGCTCTTGGCCGCATGGCTTGCACTGCGCGCCGTCCATCGCGGCCACGAAGAGGCGGCGGCGATGCTGGGGGCCGGGCCGCTCACGCGCGCGTGGCGCATCCTGCGGCCTGCCGCGGGCACGGGCATCGTGGCGGGTGGCCTGGTCGTATTCGTCCTCGCCCTGCGCGAACTCGACGCGGTCACGCTGATCGATCCGCGCATCCTCCCCATGCGCCTCTACGACAAGATCCACTTCAACCGGATGGCTGACGAGGCGAATCTCCTGTTCCTCTGCCAGGCCTACCTCCTGGGGCCGGCGCTGCTCGCAGCCTTGATCGTGGGCCTCCGGCGCTGGCTGCGGCGCGCCTGAGGAAAGTCCCGCCCTGGCGGCGCGCCCGGTTTCCGGGGCTCCCGCGGCCCGTGAGAGGCGTTGGTAGTCTTGGTCCCCGCATGAGGAACACTGACATGACCCTGCGCTTGATCCTCCGCCTGCCCGTCTGTGCGCTGCTGCTGGCCGCCCTGCTTACGCTCGCTCCTGCAAGCGCCGCCCGTGCGGACGTCCTGACCACCACCGATGGTCTCGTCCTCGAAGGCAAGGTCGAGAAGCTCGCGAACGGCTGGTACCGCATCCGGACCAAGGACGGCGCCGTCGAGTTCGCTCCCAAGGCCGTCGCGTCCGTCAAGCGTGGGGCCAGCCCGCGTGCCGATTTCCTGAAGGAAGCCGCCAAGGTCGCGGCGAAGGACGAGATCGCGATCTACCGCCTCGCGCTCAAGGCCGAGGAGGCGGGACTTGCCGACGTCGCCCAAGGGCTCTACCGGCGACTCCTGAAGCTCGACGAGGACCACCTCGCGGCCCGGCGTGCACTCGGCTACGAGAAGGTCGGCGGCGCCTGGATCGCCAGCGAAGAGGCACAGCGCCGGAAGGGGCTCGTGCTCTACCGCGGTCGGTGGATGCTGCCGGCTGAGGTCGAGGCCATGTCGGGGAAGCAGGCGCCGGCCCTCGAGGCTGCCGGCGACGTGGCGAAGGCACGCAAGCTCGTGCACTCGCTCGCGACCGGCGCGGCGCCGCTGCAGCGCGCAGCACGGCTGGCGCTGGCCCGGACCGACGACCGCATCTTGCTCGAGGCCCTGCTAGGCACGCTCTACGACAAGGACGCCAAGGTCCGCATCGCCTCGGCTCGCTTGCTTGCCGAGCTCGGCGACGAGTCGGCGCTGCGTGCGCTCATTTTCTCCGGTGCGCGCGACAAGGATGCCGGCGTACGCCGCGAGTGCGTGCTTGCGGCGCAGGCCTTCGGCCACGACGACACCGCTCTGCCGTTCGTGCGGGCGCTCGGCTCCAAGAACCTGCGTCTGGCGGGCAACGCCGCCGAGGCCCTGGCCCTGCTGGGCGACGAGCGCGCGGCCGGCTACATCGTCAAGCGCATGCGCAGCCACGGCTCGTCGACGCGCAACTTCGTCTCGTTCCTGAACCAGGTCTCGTACGTGCGCGACTACGACGTCGAGATCGCGCAGGCCAGCAACATCGCGAACCCCGACGTGGCGACGATCAACGAGGGCGTCATCCTGGACGTCAAGGTGCTGGACGCCTCGTACACGAGCACGTGGATCGAGCCGCTGCTCGTGCGCGCGTTCGGCCAGGTCGTGGGGGAGAGCTTCCGCAGCGCGGGCGAGGTCCGCGCTTGGTACGACAGGAACGGCGCCAAGCTACCGCGCTTCCCGGAGAAGCCCCGTGCGCGCGCCCCGCGCCGCGCCTCGAAGGGCAAGATCGTCGGCGTGCCTGGGCACTAGCCCTCGACGCACGGCTGCTCGGCGGCGCTGCACCATCCGCTCCTCGCGTGGCAGACCACGCCCCGTCGCGGATGGCTTTGCGGCGCCTTCGCCCCGAGCGTCGAGGGTGGGGTTCTGCGCACGACCGAGATACGCGTGCGCGGCCACTCCATGCCGAGACCGATTCCGATGCCGAATCCCGATTCGAGCGACCCCCGTCACGGAATCGGCATGGGGATCGGAATGGGGACTCGGTCCGCAGGGGGAAATTGCCAACGCCCCCGCGACTCCTGTCTCGGGGGCGTGTCTCGGGGGCGTGTCTCGGGGG